>JAJRXL010000078.1 GCA_024276335.1 Bacteroidota bacterium | reverse complement strand
CATCCTGCGCGTCCAAGGGAAGTAAAAGAAACCGGTTGCCGGTTACCCGGCAATTTCTTTTCTTGCACTAAATAATCGCTCTCGCCGGATACCGCTTTCCCCTTTCGCATGAACGCCCGTACAACCCGGAGGAATCATCAAGGAGCGTACCGTCATGAAGCACCTTTCACAATGCCTGCTGCTCGTTTTCTTCTCCACCTCGCTTTTGGCGAATAACCACGGTCACGGGATTCCCCCGGCGCCGCGTGTGACACAAGGCTTCCAATACACCATCGTGGACCGGGCACACGCGTTGAATCCCGTCCGCCCGGAAATTTTTCAAGACGGCCTGGTCGTGGACCACGAGGCCGTCGCCCGCTTCGACGAGATCCCGGAGAGCGCAATCAAAACCGCAGCAGCACTGCGTTTGATGTTCCGCCACGCCTCGGTCGGCTCCACCATCGACGACGGGCTCGATTGCCTGCAGGGAACGCGCGCCCACCCGAGCGAGTGCGCGCAATATCCCGCCTACAAGTACGACCGCAGGAACTGGGATTTCCAGCAGCGGGGGAACTCCGGCTGGTACGGAAAAGTGGATGGCTTCGTCGCAGAAACGGAACGCCAACTGGCCTCGTTCGACGTTTTCTCCTTCAAGTACTGCTACCTGGACGGGCTCGACGAGCTGAAACAGCCGTGCGGCAATCCGTACGACCCGGCACAGGTGGACAAGGCGTGGAGCTACCTGCGTGACAAGATGGAGCACCTGGAGGCGGCGCACCCGGACAAGCCCTTCATCTGGTGGACGATTCCACTCACGCAGTCCGGCCAGGTATGCGCCGACACCTTGAACGCCCGTATCCGCGGCTATGCGCGGGAACGCGGCAAAATCCTGTTCGATATCGCCGACATCGAGTGCCACGATCCCAACGGCGTGCGACAAACCAACAGCAACGGCGTGGAAGTCGCTTACCCGCCGTACTGCGGCGAGCAAAAGCCGGGCGCCCGGGCCTGCCATCCCAACTGGACGGGAAAGATACTCCTGGCCAAGGCGTTCTGGTGGATGATGTCCCGCGTCGCCGGCGGTTCCGTGAGCGCGATGGAACGTCCTCTCCCTGCGGAAGATGCGGTCGTGCAAGCCTTCCCGAACCCGTTCCGGGATGCGACGACGATCACGTTCACCCTGCGCCGTTCGACGCCCGTCAACCTCGCCATACACGACGTCCTTGGTCGTGTCGCGCGGACGGTCATTGACAATGCCGCCTACCGGCCCGGCGATCACCGCGTGCGCTTCGACGCCACCGGTCTCGTTCCCGGCGTGTACTTCTGCCGCTTCCGGACGCGGGAACACAACATCGTCCGCATGCTCGTCCTCCGCTGACCTTCGCTATTGGCGGGAGGCCGACCAAAACTTTTTCCTGAAAACGCCGTAGGACAGGGGCGAACATCACGGGGTGCAATCCATGAGCAATGCCAATCAACACACGCACGACGAACCCGAGCTGGGAAAAACCCTGCTCGACGACTTGCGTCGCGGCGGGCTCGGCCAGTCGGTGCGCACCGATTACCGGGCGTTGAAAGAGTTCTATCTCAACGAGGAACGCAAGCGCCGACTCGAGTCGATGAACTGGTTCAAGCGTTTCTTTTTCATGGGCTGGTGGCTGTTGAAAAGCCTGTTCCTCAGACTCACTCCCGCCCGACGACTCCTGGTACTCCTCGGGTCGCTGTTCATCGTCATGAGCAGGAACGCCTCGTATGGCGCCGGCGAGGTCCAGGTCAACACGAACATCGGCGTTTTCGGCGGACTGCTCATCCTGTTCGTGCTCATGCTGGAATTGAAGGACAAGCTCACGGCCACGCACGAGCTGGAGACCGGGCGCTCCATCCAGGTGGCCATGATGCCCCCGGCGTCTCCGGAGGTTGCGGGATGGGACATCTGGCTGTTCACACGTCCCGCCAACGAGGTCGGCGGCGACATGGTGGACTATCTCCAGGTTGATGATAACACGTCCAGCGTCGCACTGGCGGACGTGGCCGGGAAAGGACTCGGGGCGGCCCTGTTAATGGTGAAACTGCAATCCACCCTGCGCGCCCTCGCTCCGGAGACGGACGACCTTGCAAAACTCGGCGCGATGCTGAACCGCATCTTCCACCGCGACACACTACGGAACAGCTTCGCCTCGCTCGTGCACGTCGTGTTCCAGCCCCGGGGCAGTCGTGTACGGGTACTCAACGCGGGTCACCTTCCCCCGCTCCTGATCCACGGGGAGTCAATCACGGAAATCCCGAAAAACGGTCCCGCCCTGGGCATCGTTCCCGATGCGAAGTACCCGCCAACCGAATGCCCCATGCGCGAGGGCGACGTACTGCTCGTGTACTCGGACGGCATTACCGAGGCAAAGAACGACCGCGGGGCATTTTTCGAAACCCCGCAGCTCTACGAATTACTGAGGTCCAACCGCATGTGCTCGGCGCGGGAACTCGGCGAGGGCATCCTGTCCGCCGTGGACGCGTTCGCGCGCGGGCAACGTCCGCACGACGATATTTCCCTCGTTGTCCTCAAGCGCGTTCCCGACGCCGATTGTCAAGCATGAAAGAAAACCCCGGTCCATTTTTTCCGGCTTCCTGTTTTTCCTTTCACGTACAAGTAGTAAACTTCACGGAACCGTGACTTGGCCTCCCGGAGCACGTGTCATGGAACGTCGTCCACGGGAAATAACGAAACGTTTATTGCCCTTCGACTCCGCTCAGGGCTGCGAGGTGACGAAACACCGGGAACCGGCCCGGCCACATTCCATGCACGACTTCATCAACTCGTTACGTACGGCGCAGAGGAACACTCGGATGCGAATGACAAGCGAGACGGACAGGAACTCGCCTTTTGAGCAACGGAACGAAAGAATAACGCGTATCTTTGCTCGGCAACAGGAAAATCGCCGGGCGGTGGGCAACACCACTGCCGCGGAACGCCTCGCGAAGCTCGATCGCCTGCGGAACTGGATAACCGCCCACCGGCAGGAGATACGCGACGCCCTGCGCCTGGACCTGAGCAAGCCGTACGCGGAAACTGACGTGTCCGAGTACTGGGTCGTGCTGAACGAAATCCGGCACGCCGAGCGACGCCTGCGCCGATGGATGAAGCCGCACCCGGTGCGTCCCCTCCGCTCCATGATCACCACGCGCGCATGGGTCCAGTACGTGCCGAAAGGCGTCGTGCTCATCCTCTCGCCGTGGAATTTTCCCTTCAACCTTTCCGTGTCCCCGCTGGTCTCGGCCATCGCCGCCGGCAACTGCGTCGTTATCAAGCCCTCCGAATTTACGCCGCGCGTCGCCGCGCTCATCGCAGACATGATCGCCGCGCTGTTTCCCGAGAACGATGTAACGGTGGTCCAGGGCGATGGCAAGACCGCTGCCGGGCTCGTCCAATTGCCGTTCGACCATATCCTTTTCATCGGAAGCGCGGAAAAGGGCAGGGCGGTCATGAAAGCCGCGGCACGCAACCTTACGCCGGTCACGCTGGAGCTCGGCGGCAAATCGCCGGCCGTCGTGGACCGGGACGCGGACATCGCGGACGCCGCCCGGAAGATTTTCTTCGGCAAGGTCTATAACACGGGCCAGTCTTGCGTCGCCGTGGACTACGTCCTCGTCCATGAATCCGTCCGGGACGAACTGCTCGAGGCCCTCCGGCGCGAATACCACCTTTTCTACGGCAAGGACGCATCGTCGTGCCGCCACAGCCCGGATTACGGCCGGATCATCAGCCTCCGGCACTTCCAGCGGCTGCGTACTCTGCTCGCGGATTCGATTGCCTTGGGGGCAAAGGCGTTTCTGGGCGGCGAAACCGATGAAAAAGAACTCTTCATCGAACCGACCATTCTCGTGGACGTCCCACCCGATTCCCCGGTCATGTCCGAGGAAATCTTCGGTCCCCTGCTGCCGGTCCTGACCTTCGTTTCGCTCGACGAGGCGGCCGAAACGATTTCACGCGCCGTTCCCCTGAACATTTACATCTTCAGCAGGAATCGCCGCAATATCGAACGATTCCTCGTGCATACCGATTCCGGCAACGTCTGCATCAACGAAACCATGCTGCAATTCCTTCACCTCAACCTGCCGTTCGGCGGGAAAAACGAGAGCGGGTTCGGCAGCATGCACGGTTTCCACGGCTTCAGGACGTTCTCGAGCGAACGGTCTTTCTTGAAACACCACCGGTTCAGCCCGCTCAAGCTCATCCACCCGCCGTACAAGGGCCGGACGCAGCGCCTGGTCGACCTGTTCGTCAAGTGGCTTTGAAACGACGATCCAAGAATACGGAAAACATTCCATGACTGCTTCAAACCTGCGTCGATACTACCATGAACAGCGAACCGACGTCGCATGAGCCTCATTGACCATGACGTCGATTTCGTTGTCATCGGGTCCGGGTTCGGCGGATCGGTGGCGGCGCTGCGGCTGGCGGAAAAAGGATACACCGTGCTGGTGCTGGAAAAAGGCAAATGGCACCGGCCGGAAGATTTTCCGGAGACGAACTGGAACCTGAGAAAATGGCTCTGGATGCCGCCGCTGAGATTCTTCGGCTTTTTCGACATCTCGTTTTTCCGGCACGTGACGGTGCTCTCCGGCGCCGGAGTGGGGGGCGGATCGCTGGTCTATGCCAACTGCCTCCAGGTGCCGAAGGCGGAATTCTTCCGGGCTCCTTCCTGGGCCCACCTGGCCGACTGGGAGCGCGAGCTGGAAGAGTTCTATACGCGGGCGCGGAAGATGCTTGGCGCCACGACGAATCCCAGGCTGGATGAGGGAGACATCGCCTTGCGACAACTCGCCCGTGATATCGGCCGCGAACGGGATTTCGCTCCCACCACGGTTTCCGTGTATTTCGGCGAGCCCGGCGTCCGCGTTCCCGATCCGTACTTCGGCGGGCGGGGTCCGGAGCGATCCGGCTGCACGTTCTGCGGCGGATGCATGGTGGGATGCCGCCACGACGCCAAGAATTCGCTGGACAAGAACTACCTGTACCTCGCCCAACAACTCGGCGCTCGCATACAGGCGGAATCCGTGGTGGACGACGTCGCCCCCCTCGACGGGCGGGACGGCTCGGAGGGGTACCGCGTTCACTGGACGAAATCGACTTCGCTGTTGCCGAAGAACGGCAAGCGCTGCGGTGAAGTGACCTGCCGTGGAGTCGTCTTCGCGGGCGGCGTCCTGGGCACGGTTGATCTTCTCCTGCGGTTGAGAACCACGTCCCTGCCCCGGCTTTCACCCCGCATCGGAACCGCAGTCCGCACGAACTCGGAAAGCCTGAACGGCGTCACGACGTTCAACCGCGATACGGACCTCTCCCGGGGCCTGGCCATCGGTTCCGTTCTCCGGACCGATTCCCACAGTCACCTCGAACCTGTCCGCTACCCCTCCGGCTCTGGTTTCTGGCGCTTGTTCGTCATGCCCCTCGTGCACCGCCGCAACACGGCGACACGCATCCTGTCGGCGCTCGCGGACCTGCTCCGGCATCCCGTCCGGAACGCCCGCGTTCTCTTCGTCCGCGACTGGGCGAAGCGCACGCAGATCCTGCTCTACATGCGCACCATCGACGGCACCTTGAAGCTGCGTCGCGGCCGCCTGGGATTGATATCCTCTCCGGACGGGGGAGCGCCGCCTACTCCCTTCATGCCTGAGGTCCGGGAGCTGGCAGAGCGATTCGCCGACGTGATCGACGGCAAACCCATGGCCATGTCCACGGAGGTTTTTCTCGGGTGTCCCACCACCGCCCATATCCTGGGCGGGTGCGTCATGGGCAGGGACGAGACCGAAGGCGTCATCGACAAGGACAACCGGGTGTTCGGATACGAAAACATGTACGTCTGCGACGGTTCCACGGTATCGGCCAACCCGGGCATCAACCCGTCGCTGACCATCGCCGCCCTGGTGGAACGGGCGATGAGCAAGGTGGCATGGAAAACCCGTGCTCAGTGAAATACACCATGATCCCGGCAAACGGTTGCCCCGAGCGGGGTCGCCACGGCGTGCCCCCCTTTTCGCAAAGCGACGAATTCGTAGCGGAGAAAGGAAATGGGATACAAACCACCCGCCGTTTTTTCCCGGCTTTTTCTCCTGTACGGATCGAACCGCGACACGGGTTAAAGAGCGCAGTTTTTCTGAAGCTACGCCGGAATGAATTTTCCCGGTGCTAAAACCGGCTTCCGATTTGCCTGTCTTCGTTGACCCTGCGGAAAAATTCCGCTACATTTCCTGCCGGGCACACATCCTGCCGCAAATGATATCCATGGCCATGGAGGGACAGGCTGATGAAGAATACAGTTTCGCTTCTCGCAGGATTCGCACTAGCTTTCACGTGTGCGACGGCACAGACCCGCAAGTACATTCCGATCACGATACCAGTGCGCGACGGCAAGACGCTCGCCGCCGACCTCTACACGTCGGACACCACGATCGCCAAGCCGGTGATTCTCATCCAGACACCGTACAACAAGAACTTCTACCGCCGCACCGTCGGACTGCCGCCACAGGCGGGAGGTTCCCCGTTCCCTTACGACAGCGCGCATTACAACTACGTGACCATGGACTGGCGCGGGAGATGGGGATCGAAATCGGCACAGGTGCCGGGCTACGACCTCGGTCTCGACGGCTACGACGCGATCGAATGGATCGCAACCCAGACCTGGTGCGATGGAAAGGTCGGGACATGGGGACCGTCCGCCCTGGGCATGATCCAATACCTGACGGCGCGGCACCACCCGCCGCACCTCGTGTGCTGCGTTCCCATCGTAAAGGATTTCAAGACGAAATACACGGATTACTATTACGGCGGCGACCTGCGGCTGGAACACGTCACCACGCTCGAGCGGCTCGGCTTCGTCTCCCTGGACCTTGTCAAATCCCATCCCACGTTGGACCTGACCTGGCAGTTCATCGAGAGTAATTCCGATTTCCCGGAGGAGTTCGCGGTGCCGATGTTCGTCATCGGCGGTTGGTTCGACCACTTTCCCGACGACGTGCTGCGGTCGTTCGAGGATCTCCGCACACGGAGCGATGCCGCGGTGCGCGACAAGCACCGCCTGCTGTTCGGGCCCTGGACGCATTCAAAAGTGGGAAGGAAGGAACAAGGCGAGCTAGTGTTTCCCGATGCCGACCGCTACCCGGACGGTGAAGTGCTGCGCTTCTTCGACTACTACCTGCGCGGCGTCGCGAACGGTTTCGATCGAACGCCGTACGTGCGATACTACCAGATGGGTGTGAACGAATGGCGTACGACCGACGACTGGTCGGCACTGGGCAAGAACGCCGACACACTGTACCTCCAGACCGGCGGCGTACTGTCCTTCTCCAGGCCCACGGTAATCGCTGCGCCCGACACCATCGTGTACGATCCGCGCAACCCCTCGCCGTCCCACGGCGCGGCGCGGTTCAATCCCTTCGATCCCACCGTGAAAGCAGGTCCGCTCGATATCCGCAACGTCGTGGAGAGCCGGCCCGACGTCCTCCTCTTCACCACCCCGGTTCTCACGCGCAACGTGGAAGTCACCGGCCCCGTGACCGTGGAACTCTTCGTTTCCTCGAACCGCGAGGACACCGACGTCGCCGTGCGACTCTGCGACGTGTACCCGGACGGCCGCTCGATCATCCTGACCGACGGAATCCGGAGGCTGCGTTTCCGCCTTTCCTATCGCAGCGAAGAACTTCTCACACCCGGACAGGTGTACCCGGTGCGCGTCGAGCTGCAGAACCTCGGCATGACATTCCTGAAGGGGCATCGTATCCGTGTTGTCGTCAGCTCGTCGGACTACCCGCGGTTCGACATCAACCTGAACAACGGCGATTCCCTGTACACGGCGGGTGACACGTTGGTTGCCACAAACCTGTTCTACCACGACTCGCGGCTGCCTTCGCGCGTCATCTTCCGTACACCGGGAACGCCGACCTCCGTCTGGGAAGGCGACGCTTCCGCGCCTGCGTATGCGGCGCTCCTGGCGAACTACCCGAATCCTTTCGGCCCCGCCTCACCCGTGACGACTATCACGTACGAGGTCCCGCCAGCGCCGACCGACCGATCCGGCAAGGCGCGCGTACGACTC
Organism: Bacteroidota bacterium; assembly: GCA_024276335.1. Classification (GTDB taxonomy): domain Bacteria; phylum Bacteroidota; class Ignavibacteria; order SZUA-365; family JAADGX01; genus JAADGX01. The sequence continues at coordinate 111 of JAJRXL010000078.1, read as the reverse complement.
GACGTTTATAACACCACGGGAAGACTCGTCAGGACGCTGGTGGACGACGCGGCGCGTCCCGGCCGGTATTCCGTCGCGTTCGACGCCGGTAACCTCCCCGGGGGCCTGTAT
>JAJRXL010000077.1 GCA_024276335.1 Bacteroidota bacterium | reverse complement strand
TACCGGGATGATCTCCTCGTACCTCGCCTGGGGTGAAGCCATCGCATGGGATGAACCCCAGGTTCGTGCCGGTTTGTGGGTACTGGGAGCCAGTATCGTTCTGCTGCTGGTGGTCTTGTGGATCAAGGATCGATGGTTCACGGCAGGGGCGAGCGTGATCCTCGGCGTTTTCGCCTTGGTGACGATGAAAACCGCTCCCCGCGTCCGCCACCCGGTCAACCCCATCGGCGAATCAGGGTCGGACCTGTTCAAGGTGTTGTACTTCGCCATGCTGATCGTGGTTATCCTGGCGGCGGTGCAGACGGTCCGATGGGTACGCGGAAGGGAGTGAACCCGGTCGAGACATTTTCTCGTTCTATTGGAAATAAAGTTATGCAGAAAAAGCCACCGGTTTCGTGCTTCCGACGGCTTTCTCTTTAAACGGACTTTCCCGGAGCGACTGGAATGCAGTTACGAATCCTGGGTTACGGTTTTTATTAAAACTCGGATTTTACGCCAAAGAGGAGCGTCCGCGGCAGCCCCGGACGAATACCGGCGGGGCGCCGCGCCGCGATATAGATTTCGTCCGTCAGGTTGCGTACGCTGACGAAGACTTTGTTTTTTGGCGTCAGCGCATAGTCGAGTGAAAGATCGAGCACCAGGCGCGCGTCCGTACTCAGCGAGGGAATAAAATCACCCGTGCCGGCTTCCGTGCGCGTTTTACCGACGTATTTCGCGCTGAGGTTGGCGGCGTACTTCATCCATTCCAGCCCGATGCTGGTAGCCACCTGGTGGCGCGGCAGGTAAGGCAGCTCGAAACCGGGTTCGACAGTACCCCAGGGTCCGAAATCACTCTTGAACCTGTTCTTGAATTCAGCCTCGGTATAGGTGTACGATACACGAAGCGGTATTGCAAGGCCTGGCACTTGCGCGGCCTCGCCAAGATCGTAACCGACGGACAGCTCGATGCCTTTCACATCGACTTCTCCACCATTGAACAGGTATTCCGTGCCCTCGCCGCCGCTGGCCTCGAGATCGGATCCGAGGAGATTGCTGTAATCGTTGAAAAAGATCACACCCTGCGCGGCCAACGTGCTGTTCCGATAGCGGGCTCCCAGCTCGTAGTTGATGCTCTCTTCGGGCTTCGTCCCTTCCTTTGAGCCCGGTGGCGAAAAACCCTTGTGGACACCCAGGAACGTGTTAAACGTCGGGGTGAACTGGTAATCCAACCCGATGCCGGGGATGAAAATGCTTACCTTGTTCACGCGGGATTTCAAGTTTCCGCCCGTCCGCTGCGGGTCCGACTTGCCGTAATCGTCGAGGCTGAGCGTCATGTCCTCGTAACGGACACCCGGTATGATGGTGAATTTGCTGAGCATGAATTTATACTGCACGAAGGCCGCCCAGACTTTTGCCCTGCCGATGCGATTGCTTTCAGTGCCGGGGATCCCTGCCCCGGTGAGCTTCATGACGCCGTTGTCCATTCGATATTGGTCCACCCATTGGAAACGATCGATCTCGTCTTCATGGTAGCGAAAGCCCACTTCCACTTCGTGCACGCTGCTATTGGTGCCGAATTGGAACCCGATGATCGACTGCAAACCGCGGGCGTAATATTTACGGTTATTGGCTTTGACTTCCAGGGCATTGTCATTCACGCTGGAGCCGCCGGTAATAATCGAGTATTCAGCCGCGTATGTTGCCGGATCGGCAACCAAGTTTCCGATCTTCACACCGCCATCGTCTTCCGCGGCGCGCACCCTGTCGAGTTTGTACCAGTTCCGCTTGAAGTCGGTGCGATAGATTGTCGTAGTAACATCGAAATTGTCCGAGAGCTTGATGAAATGCCGCAGCTGGTATTGCCGGTGCTCGGTCTTCATTATGTCTTTTTGCGAGCCGGAATACCGGCGGAGCGGGTTCTGTTCGAAATCCGCGTCGGTCAGCCCGAGGTAGGTTTCGTTCGAAGTTTCGTCCGTCTGGCCGATCTTGAAGGTCAATTCCTGGTAAATACCGGCATCGCGATCCGTGTTGAGCCGAAACTTGGCCAGATAGTCTTTTTTATCGAAACCGGTGTTGCCGCCGCCGTCGAGCTTTTTGAAGCCGTCAACGCTGAACTGGTAGGTCTCGACGAGGAACCCGAGATTTTCATACGTGTTTCCGGCAAACGCGTGGATGGAGCGCGTGTTATCTTCGCCGGCAATGAGGTTCGCACGGCCCTTGAAACCGGACGGAATCCTGGTGGAGAGCAAGTTCAGGACACCGCCCGTGGTAAACGGACCGTACTTGATCTGGCTGGAGCCCTTGCGAACTTCGATGCCCTGCATGCGTCCGACCGTGGGAAAATAGTAGGCCGCCGGAGCCGAATAGGGCGCGGGCGCCATCAAAACGCCATCCTCCATCACGGTAATTTTTTCGCTGCGTTCAACACCCGTCCCCCGCAAACCGATATTGGGGCGTTGGCCGTAACCATCCTCCTCCTGGATATAGACGCCCGGGATCTCGCGCAAGGCGCGATTGATGTCGTTGTAACTGTGCTTACCCAACTCCTCCGGACCGATGTAATGAGCCGATCCCGGAATGCTGAAAATCCTGTCCGTGCTCCCGATCAACATCTCCCTCTCAACCACGACCTCTTGCGTCTCGATCGGCTGCGCTGCCAGGGAAAAAGAAAGCCTGAGGACATCGTCTTCACGGACAATGATCTCGCGCTGGTGCGTTCGGTACCCGATCCTGCTTACAACAATCGTGTATTTGCCGATGGAAACATTGTCGATGGCAAAACTCCCGGAATCGGACGTCGCCGCACCGAACGTTGTACCTTTGAGCAGTACGTTAACTCCGCCCAGGGGTCGGCCGGTGTTCATGTCGTGCACGACGCCCCTGATGCTTCCTCTCTGGGCGTAAGACAGCGAGAGATTCGAGATCAAGAGGAAAAACCCAAAGGCAAAATGAGTGAGTATATGTCCAATGCGCACAATATTCTCCTTGAGAATCGGTTTATAAAGGTTTTTAGGGATTCGCAGACACGATTCACCGGCCAATACCAGTCCTCCCCCGTGCCGTTGACGATGCTCCGACAGCCGCGACCTTGACGGAAAGATTCCCGGAATCGGCTCCCGCGTGGCCTCTTGGAGGTAGTCGGTATGACGGTTTTTTCATGAGCCCTACATCCCTGTTATGTTAAAAATGACCGCATTTATACACGTGCGATCATGAATAAAATACGCACTATTTTGATTTAGACAAAATCTAAATAAGGAAAATTGCGAAGGCGTGCGGCCGGGTTGTCACGAAAAACCGGCAAACAGCGAAATGTTAAAAGCAACGCTAATTCATCTCAACCCATCCGATAAGAAGTCGGGCCAAACTGAAAAAGCCGCCGGTCTCGGTGTACCAGCGGCTTTTTTCGATGAACGGATGCTCGTGGCGCGCTTAGAAGGCCGTTACGAATCCCGTCGTGAGTTTTGGTTTTTTATTCAGGAGATCCTCGGTCACCTCGGTCATGAGGCGGATATTGCGGGCGAGCAAGTAACTGACGCTGAGTGTGGCGGTCTTGTAGTCGTAGATATTGCCGGGGCCTTCCACCTGGTTGTACAGGGCGCTGAGAACCCAGCGGGATCGCTCGCCCCCCGGGAAGAATATCAACTCAGCGAAGCCGCCGTCCAGGGTAGTGTTCATCCGGCTGTTGTTCGCGACCTTATCTTCGCGGTGCAGGTACTGCACGTTTAATTCAAAATTTCCGGCACGCACGGTAATATCCGGGCCGTATAACGAGAGTGTATTGTCCGGATGGAGACCGTTTTCTTCAATAGTCTCGGAACCGGTGTAAACAAACCCTCCCAGCCGGATCCACCCCAGGCTCTGGGACGCCCGGAAAGCAAAGGTCTTTCCATTGTCAAAATCAAAGATGCGGTTTTCAGCCTCCCCGATACCGTTGCCGTTCAGGACTTCCGCAGTGAGATCGAGACCGAAGTCGAAACCGTATGATACCAGCACACCGCGCTCGTATGTCAGTTTCGCCCTGGAGAATGAAGGTTTCATTTTGTATGCGAGGTAGTCCTCGTACGTAAGGCGGAGCTCACGCTTAAACAGGGGATCGGAGACCTGGAACTGCCCGACGATGATGTCGAAGTTCGTATCGAACAGGTTGTTGAAATGCACGAAGGCGTCCTCCAACCCGGCTACTTCCCCGCGTTCATCCATGTAGAAGTATAAATAATACGAAACGTACTTGGAGATCGGTCCTCCGCTGAGGAGTTTTATCCCATAAGGAGCTTCCAGATCGAACTTGCCTCGGTCCCGGTCGGCTAATTGTAGGAATCCGTCGAAGCGAATGGCCAGGGGAAGGTAGCGTTGAAGAAGAAGTTCGTCGTCTCCCGTTTCCACGTACTGGCGCTTCGGTTCATTGCCGCTGGGGAGCATGTAACCGTTCGCGGCAAATTCTTCGCCGAAATCCTTGAGCTTGGGCACCGCGGAATGGCAAGTGGAACAGGAGAGCTTGTATTTCCGGGCAAAAGCGGGAATGGCTGTGGCTGTTGAAGCGTAGAACGTCAGGGCGTTTACTGCCAGGAACAGCGTCAAGAAATGTGACGATTTTTTCATAAAGCATGTATCCCTGTGAATTGAAAAACATGAGCGGATATGCACGAAGGCGATCCTGATTAAAACACACACTTGGCTTAGACAACATCGAAATACGGGGGTTGGCTGTGTGGTCAGGAAGAACACATGGGAAGTGAATCCTAACGACTGGTTTTGTGTGGCTGGACTCAGTCCACGATTTCGAACCACGTTTCCGTGCGGTTGACGAGCACGGGTTCCATCTCTTTGGCCGGGACACTGAGGAATTCTCCTACGGATTTCACGAGACGTCGATAATGGATTTCCGCCACCACCTTGACTTTTCCTTCGGGAATATCCTCGGGCACGTTCCAGGTATAGGTCTCGATCTTCGTTTCCCGCGGTCCGATGCGGTAGTCAGTCCCCAGCGAGGCCGTGTTCCACTGCGCAATGGTCATGCGCCCCTTGGGATCGAAGTACGGAAGTCGAAACACGCGGTCGCCCTCATAGGGAAGCGCATCGCGGGGTAATCCCTTGAAGTCCGGCAGGTCCATGATCTCCCCGATGTCCTGATACGCAAGGACATTACTTGAAATCGTGTACTCTTCGCCGGGGAAATCCTTTTTATCCACGGGCAGGTGGTAGGCCTTCCCGTTGGCGTCGTAAGCAATGACCGTCAGCCAGAGCTGGCGTTCCTCGGCGGAGCCGCTGGGGATCTTGTGCCCTGCCTTGTGGTTGAACGCCTGCACGCTAATGACAACCGGTTCGCCCGGCTCCACGTCGCGACGGTCGGGATGCATGCGCAACTCCACCGCGCCGCGCAGCTTGCTCGGTGAATGCGCCCCGTGAAACAAGTGCTGGGCCACGTCTTTCCGGGGCTTGGAGAGAATGGCATTCTTCGCTTCCGCCTTGGGCATGTGACAATCCTGGCACCGCACGCCTTCCGTCGCGTACGGTCCCGCTTTCCATTCCCTCTGCGTGGATTTGACCCAAACACCGTACGGGCTTTTCTCGTTATGGCACGTGCCGCACATGTCCGGCGACATGGTGAACTCGCTTTGTTTTGTCTCGTGATGGGGTGACGTCGTCCCTTCACGGTTTCCAAGTTTCACCCTTCCCGGCTTGATGGTGAAATTGAAGTTGAACGGCTCTTCACCCTTGAAACCGGTAATGGTATGGCACACGTCACAGGACACGCCCTCATTGGCCCGGGAATTCTCCGACGGTTTCGGTGGCGGAATATCCCCGGCAATGAACGCCAGCGGCGTGTGGCAACCGTTACAGCCGGCTTTGACTCCTGCTACTTTTTCATCTTTCTCGGCGTGCGGCACCGCCAGCTTGAAATACTCGATCTCGTCCCAGGCATGCGTGTATGCCTGCGACATCATCGCTTGTTGCCACTGCATGTAAAAGTCGGTGTGGCATGAGCCGCAGGCCTTCGGTTTCTCGAAGTCGTCGTAAGAGCCGGAGCCCAGCAACTCGTCGCCCGCGGGCTGGGAAAAAACGAACACGGGCGCCGCGATCGTCAGGAGAATAATCCAGCGAAAAGCATTGCGGTAGCTTGCATCGTAATTCATCATGACTGTGTCGGATAATATTTTAAAGAGGGTGGGTTCATAACGCGGGTTTCTCAGTTGGAATATAGGGCCACCCGCTAAACTGAACAACGAATTGTTAACGTGTATAGTTTACGTTGGAAGTATAATACTTCTGGAATACAATGAGGAAAAGAACGACGTGGTGGCCGTTAAGGATTAATCGTCAAACGATACCGTTTGCAAAAAGGAGTTGAAAATGCTCGAAAACAATTCCGGCTGCTCAAGATTCGGTAAGTGTCCCGCGGCCGGTAGCAGGTGGAACGACGAATGGGGGAAAAGGTCCGCCAGCTGCTCCGCTTCCTCCCGCGTGATGAGAGCGTCATCTTCCCCGGCGACAACCAGGACGGGAACGGCCAGTCCCCGCACGTCCTCGGTCGTGTCCGTCCTTTCAGCCATGGCCCTCAAGGCATGCGTTACTCCATCGACGGACGCGCTCTTCATTGTTCGCTCGAGGTATTCCACCAGCGCCGGTTGGTTGACGCGCGAGTGCTCCGATATCAAGACATTTGAAAGTCGTCGTATCAACGCGTCGGCGCCGTGCGCTTTTATCTCGACAATCTGCACGTAGCGGTTCGTGCGCGCCTCCTCGGAATCCGCCGTGGAGCGGGTGTCGATGAGCGCCATGCCTTTGAGCCCCGCGGGATGCCTGCGCGCTATTTCCAACGCCAGGTATCCACCCATCGAGCATCCTCCGATGACGAATTGCTCGATACCCAATGCACGAAGCTTGTCAAGAATGCGATCTCCCAGCGATGGAAGAGTGAATCCGCCTTGCTCCGGCAGCGACATGCCGAATCCCGGGTAATCGAGGCTGAGCACGCGGTAATCGCTTGCCAAGACGTGGTGCTCGCGGCTCCACATGCCGGCATTCAATGGGAAGGCGTGCAGGAGAACGAGGCAAGGGCCGGAACCGGTTTCGTGAAAGACCATGGCTCAGAGAAAAGAAAACAAGGCTGCTCCGAAAGCACTCCACAACCCGGGATTCAATGCCGCAGTCGATTCGGGGCGCTCTCGGAACAGCCTCATCGGTCTAGTGGAAAGGCCTTGATTTACTTGCCGTGCTTCGCGTACGGAACGTTATCCTTGTCCTGGTACGAGATTACGATCTCGATATAGCGGTCAGCGCCGGAACCGTGTACTACCATTCCGGAAGCGTCCTTGACGAGCATGAACCGCACGGTTTGGTAATCGTTGGCGGTC
>JAJRXL010000076.1 GCA_024276335.1 Bacteroidota bacterium | reverse complement strand
GATAGTGCTTCGGCCGGAATTTGATTTCGAGGCTTTCCGATTGTCTGTTGAAAGCGCGGACGAGCGCGTGCTGATACTTGACTACGACGGCACACTGGCGCCGTTCACCCCCGACCGGGAAAAGGCGGCACAGTACAAGGGCGTGCGGGAACGACTGGCGATCTTGCAGCGACAGGAAGACACCCGGCTCGTGCTGGTCAGTGGACGGGCAGCCTGCGATCTTGCACGGTTGTTGAACATGGAGCCGTGCCCGGAAATCTGGGGCTCGCACGGATGGGAGCGCCTGCGAAACGGCCGGTACGAACCGCCAGTGATTCCGGACAATTGGAAGCAGGCCCTGCTGGAGGCCCGCGATGCGTGTCTTTCGGTTGCCGGTAAAGACTGGTGCGAATTCAAGCCCGCTTCGGTGGCCGTGCACTGGCGGGAACGGGAAAGCGGGTTTCGGGAGGACGTCGAACAGAATCTCCTGCCCACGTGGGCCGGAATCGCATCGAATCAGGGGTTGGAGGTCCATCACTTCGACGGCGGGATTGAACTGCGCTGCCCGGGACGCGACAAGGGTGATTCGGTGCGGACGATCCTCTCGGAATCTCCACGGGGAGCGATTGCCGCCTACCTGGGAGACGACCGGACGGACGAGGACGCGTTTGAGGCTATCCGGGGGCGCGGTGCAGCGGTGTTGGTGCGAAAAGAATTGAGGAATACCGGCGCGGACTTGTGGCTTACTCCTCCGGACGAGTTGCTCGACTTCATGGATTTGTGGATCATCTGACTTTTGGAGAGCTATGGACTTTCTTCAACAAACATATTACGGGAATTCGCTTCAAACCTGGCTGACGGCCGCGGGAATTACCGTCGTCGCCTTGTTGGTGTTCTACCTGACACGCACGATCGTGGTACGAAAGCTACAGGCTCTCGCTCGCAGGACGAAAACCGAAATTGACGATATCCTGACAGCGGCCCTGGCCAAGTCGAAATCGTTCCTCTTGACCATCCTGGCCATTTACCTCGGGACGCTGGCGCTGAACCTGCCTCCGGTGCTGGGATCGATCCTGGATACTGTCTCGGTAATCGTTATCCTGCTGCAAGTGGCAATCTGGTCCAATGAAATTATCACCGGCGTCCTCAACCGGTACCGGGAGCAGAAGATGGGAGAAGACGCGTCGGCCCGTGCCACGGTCAGTCTCATTGGGTTCCTGAGCAAACTGGTAATGTGGACGGTTATTGTCCTGTTGACGTTGGAAAACCTCGGGATTGATATTACGACGTTGATTGCCGGACTCGGAGTGGGGGGCATAGCCATTGCCCTTGCCGCCCAAAATATCCTGGGGGATCTGTTCGCGTCGCTGTCCATCATGCTCGATCGCCCTTTTATTATTGGGGATTTTATTGTCGTGAACGAGTACGCCGGCACGGTCGAACACACGGGCTTGAAAACGACTCGTATCCGCAGCCTGACCGGAGAGCAACTGGTCTTTTCCAACACCGATTTGCTGGGGAGTCGCATTCGTAATTACAAGCGCATGTCCGAGCGGAGAATCACCTTTGCCTTTGGCGTCGTGTACCAGACGCCTCATGAAAAGGTGAAAGCCGTTCCCGGGATGGTGAAGGCCATCATCGAGTCGGAAGAGATGGCGCGCTTTGACCGGGCGCACTTCAAGAGCTTCGGGGATTCTTACCTCGATTTCGAAGTTGTGTACTACATGCTGGACCCGGATTACAACCGCTACATGGACACCCAGGAATCCATCAACCTGAAAATCCTCAAGCGCTTCGAGGAGGAAGGGATCGAATTCGCTTATCCCACACGAACGATATTCATCGAAGGAACGGGAAGCAAGGCGGAGCCGTCATGAGCCCGACAACGAAGGAAAATCTTCACCAGGCAATCAATGATGCCGTAACCGCTTCCGGGAGGCGCCTGGTCATCGTTTCCAACCGGTTGCCGGTGGTACTGGCGCGTGCGAACGGGACGTTGCAGATTCAACCCGGTTCGGGAGGTTTGGTGACGGCGCTGGCGCCCGTGTTGCGGAACCGGGGCGGCCTGTGGGTCGGTTGGCCGGGAACCATCGATGAAGACGAAGGGGAGGTGGGGCCGTTGATCGAGCAGGTGAGCAAACGGGCGGGGTTCTCGTTCCACCCGGTGTTGTTGAATTCCCTTGAAGTCGACCGCTATTACCACGGCTTTTCCAATGAGATCATCTGGCCGTTGTTTCACGATTTGCAGTCCCGGTGCAATTTCAACCCGGATTACTGGCGGAGCTACCAGGACGTCAATCGCAAGTTTGCCCGCAAGATCATGGAACAGGTCCATGATGATGATTACATCTGGGTTCATGATTATCATTTGCTGCAAGTAGCCAAGGGGCTCAGGGAACTGGGCTGCAAGGCGCCGCTCGGCTTTTTCCTGCACATACCATTTCCTCCGCTGGATATCTTCATCAAGTTGCCCTGGCGTTTCCAGGTACTCCGGGCGCTCCTGGAATACGATCTCCTGGGTTTTCAGACCATGCGCGATCGGCGGAACTTTATCCATTGCGTGAGGAGCTTGCTGAAAGATGTTCACGTCCACACTGCAGGATCGCTCCACGTGTGTCACGCGGGTGCTCGTGAAATTCGCGTCGGATGTTTTCCCATCAGCATCGACTTCAACGAGTTCGAGCGCCTGGCTTCGGACCGCGACGTTGCGGAAGAAGCCTGGTACATACACGAAGCGCACCCGGACCAGAAAATGGTCCTGGGAGTGGATCGGCTCGACTATACCAAGGGCATTCCCTACCGGCTGGAAGCATTCCGCGTGTTTCTCAGGCAGCACCCCGAGTTGCACCGGAAGGTGACCATGATCCAGATCGTGGTGCCCAGCCGGATCGACATTCCCAAGTACCACGATCTCAAGATGGAGATCGAACGCCTGGTGGGTGAAATCAACGGCGAGTTCACCCAGTCGGGATGGGTACCGATCTACTACGTCTTCCGGCGCCTGCGGAAGAAGGAACTGCTTTCCTACTACCGCACGTCCGAGATCGCCTTGATCACACCCATCAAGGATGGCATGAACCTGGTCGCGAAAGAATATAGCGCGTCAAATATCGAGGAGCGTGGGGTCCTCATCCTCAGTGAGTTCGCTGGCGCCGCCTCCCAGCTTCAGCGGTTTGCTCTCTTGGTGAATCCCTACGACGTCGAAGGTGTCGCCGCCGCTATTCACGAGGCGGTGGTTATGCCGGAAAACGAACGCCGGACGAGGATGCGGCGGATGCGGCGCGGTATCAAGCGCCAGGACGTCTTCTGGTGGGTGCGCTCCTTCCTCTCCGCCGCGATCTCCGTGGAACTTGTGGATTTCCCCCTCATTTATGAATATCTTCCCACGGCGGAATTCATCGAGGAGGGTATATCCGTATGAGGGAACCATCTTGCGGAATCCGATGCCGTGAAGACCGGACGGGGGAGAATCACTCGCGCAGTATTTCGTTCGTTATCGTGTAGCGATCAATCGAAGTAAACAACTATGATGAAGATTCCCTTTACAAAGGTTCAGGCGGCGCTCAACGATTTCATCATTGTTGATGACAGGGAGGGGAATATCCCTGTGGAAGCGCGCAAGGCGTTTACACGGGAAGCATGCCTGAGACGTAAGGGCATTGGCGGCGACGGGGCGATTTTCATCGAGAAAAACAACCTGGTGGAATTCACCATGGCCTTCTATAACCCTGACGGGAGCGACGGGTCGATGTGCGGCAACGGTGGACGGTGCGCCGCGCTGTTTGCCTACAGGAAAGGTATTGCCGG
>JAJRXL010000075.1 GCA_024276335.1 Bacteroidota bacterium | reverse complement strand
CGTATTCGTATATCAAAAGGATTGGGCAAGTATACCCCGGTGGTAGGATCCTTGGTCAGGGAGTCGGGCCCCTCGCAGATGACCGCGAACTTCGCGCGGCGCACAGAATCCACGACCATACTGTCGCAGCATACAGCCGTATTTTCGAACTTGTCGAACACCCTTACACAAATTTTGACCCATTCCGTTGAATCACGGGACAGGGCTCTGAGTTGCCAGGTAACAGTAGTCGAAGCAGAACGATTCAGGCGGCCGACATCTTTAACGCCCGTGTTGCTCGGGAACGCCATGAGAGCGACGGAAGGAGGAAGGATAATCTGCGCTTTCACTTCCTGTCCATCGGCGGAGCCGCTGTTCGTAATGTCAACCTTGAACTCGAACGGTTCCGGATCGTATTGCCCACGAACAAAGCGTATGGAATCCGGAAGGAAATCGCACTTCAAATCGTACATGGCCGTACGAGCTTCAGGGATGCATAACTGGCTCTGGCATTCACTAACACGTATGCTGTCCGCAAGTCCACCCCGCCCGACAACCCGGAAAACCAGGGTAACACACGTATCATTCGCCCGTTTGACCGCCTGGACATCAAACGTCCCGGTCCACTGGCCTCCATTGCCGGGAATGAGTCCAATATCCTTCACCGGCGATTCGGCTGGGCTGGTACCGGGAGGATTGACGAAGACCAGTTGGGTGCCCTTTGAATCCGCATCGCCGATATTGCGAATCGTCACGTCAACAGTCACCGGATTAGGATTGTAATCATTCAATGCATCGTCAAACACGAGATTTGTCGTCCGGGGTGTACAGGTAAGTTCGTATATGGGACGCCAAACATGTTGCACCCATATAACCTTCGAACAGACGGAAACACCACCATTCTGTGATGCTACAACAATACTCAACGTGTCGAACCCATCATCTTCCCGAGGGTTGACCTCTACCTCGAACCTAGCCGTCCCGGACTGCCCGGCAAGCAAGGTATCTCCTCGTGCCGGGTCTAACGTATTCTTTATAGGTACGGGGTTGAGACTGACGACACGTACTCGCGTATTGTTTACAAGATATGCGGATACCGCCTTGGCCGTATCAATTCCAACGTTGTTGACAACAACACTGATAGTGAACCGGGACGGCACATACGTATTATCCCGGAACAGCACCGAATCGACTGACGTGGAGAGGATACACGTCAGTACCGGGATTGCTTCAGCAGTCTCGGGAGAAGAGACCGGTTGAGTCATAAGCGGCAGGTTGTATAGAAGCGCTGCGATAAAGGTTACAATAAACGTTTTTCTCATCAGATTAATGCCAGGCAGGAAAACGAAGACAAATGAATTGCGTTTGATTCACGTGATTGACGTGGTGAAAAGAATCCGCAACCGGGAGATACTCCTGAATCGGGAGATCTCCCGGTTAACGGATAATCGAATTTACCGGGCAAGGATCATCTTCCGGATTTTGGAGTACGCCTGCGTCTCCAGCTTGTAGAAGTAAACACCACTCGGTAAGTCTTTGGCGTTGAACCGTACCGAGTAAGCACCTTTCTCTTTGTAGCTGTTGATCAGGACGCGTATTTCTCGTCCAAGCGCATCGTACACCGCCAGCCGGACGTGCGTATCTTCCGCTACCGAGAACCGTATCGTGGTAGTGGGATTGAACGGGTTCGGCTGGTTTTGAGCCAGATTGTACGTGCCGTCAGATTGCAGCGGAATGATGCATTCGCCGCTCACGGTGATAAGACCGTCTTCGGCGAATGTGATCACTTCACCCTCGTTAATGGTCTGTTCAAGTAAGCGGATTTCACTCTGTGCCCACTTCAATTCGTCCGGACCGTTTCCAAAGACACCCTCAAAGACCAGGTAAAGGAAGACGCCCGAACCCTTCGGAATCGGTGAACCGGTGGTGTAGCTTTCAATTTCGACAATTCCGTCACTGATATGCCTCATTCTCGGGGCGATCCAGCCGTACTCGGTCATCGATCCCTTGGAAATCGGCTCAAGCAACCGTACCACCGTAGGATCATACTGCAGACGGAAGCGATAGCTTCGGATGCCCTTGCCGATGGTCTCGTCGATGTACACCGGCACCTGGATCTTGTCGCCGAAACGACCCACGTTGTCGCGCGGTATCGTCAGCGTCGAGATCTTCGGCGCGCCCTGGACGAACAGCGTT
>JAJRXL010000074.1 GCA_024276335.1 Bacteroidota bacterium | reverse complement strand
CTCGATCCGGAAGGCGTGCTGAAAAGCGGCGATCCCTACGCGGTGAAAATACAGAAGGAATCGCGGGGCGCCGTGATGACGCGTGCGCCGGGTATTACGAGCGAGATGGCCAATGCCCTCCTGGACCTGATCGCTGCCGAGTCGAAGCTGGAAAAATCGCAGTTTGCCGGTTTGCAGATCAGCAACCGCCCGCTGCTACCGGAAGACATCGAGGAAGGAAAAGCACTGTTCATGGGTGGGAAGCCCCTGAAAAACGGCGCTCCCGCATGCATATCCTGCCACACGGTGAACAGCATGGAAAGCATCTTCGGCGGCGGCAGGCTGGGACCAAACTTGACCCGCGCCTACGCGCGTCTGCAGGGTCGAAAAGGATTGTCCTCCTGGTTGAGCGCGCCCCCCGGACTGACCATGACACCGATTTTCAGCAAGTACCCCCTGGACGCTGAAGAGATCCTGCCCCTCGTGGCGTTTCTGAAAAATGAAACCGAGATGGACAAACCGGAACAGTCCACCGCCATGATTAATTTCCTGCTCTTCGGGCTGGGGGGAGCGGTGATATTGCTGGTGTTGTTCGATCTCATCTGGAATAAACGTTTCCGCGGTGTGAGAAAGGCGATGATAGAAAAGACGTACCGGGGATTCAACGCGTGAGAGTCCTGCGATCAACCATTCCTGCCCTTTTGTTTATTCGGTCATAAAACACGACGAGATATATGTTGCTAACATTTAAGGAATCACAATGAGCGCCAAATCCTGGATCAGGGATGATGTTGTCCCCAATCAGCGAACGTGGGAAGAGTTCTACCGGAATCGCTGGCAATACGACAAGATTGTGCGAAGCACCCACGGCGTCAATTGCACCGGTAGTTGTACGTGGAACATCCACGTGAAAGACGGCATCGTGACCTGGGAAATGCAGGAGTTGGATTATCCTTCCCTGGAGCACGGGCTCCCGCCGTACGAGCCCCGCGGTTGCCAGCGCGGTATTTCGTATTCCTGGTATTTGTACAGTCCCTTGCGCGTCAAGTATCCCTACATCCGTGGCGCACTCCTGGACCTGTGGAAGAAAGCGCGTTCCGAGTATGACGACCCGGTGGAGGCCTGGCACGCGCTGGTCACGAATCCGAAGACCCGCGAGCGCTGGCAGAAGGCGCGCGGCAAGGGAGGATTCCGCCGCACCGACTGGGATACGGTGCTGGAAATGATGGCCGCTGCGAACATCCACACGATTAAAACCCACGGGCCGGATCGCATCGCGGGCTTCTCTCCCATCCCGGCCATGTCGATGATCAGCTACGCCTCCGGTGCGCGCATGCTCCAGTTAATGGGCGGCATCTCGCTTTCCTTCTACGACTGGTACTGCGACTTGCCCAGCGCGTCGCCCGAAACCTGGGGCGAGCAGACCGACGTGCAGGAATCCGCGGACTGGTACAATGCCAAGATGCTCGCGGTCATGGGTTCCAACCTGAACATGACGCGCACGCCCGACTGCCATTTCGCTGCCGAGGCCCGGCACAACGGAACGAAGATGTACGTCTTTTCACCCGACTTCAACCAGGTGGCCAAGTACGCCGATGAATGGATGTCCATCAATGCCGGGCAGGACGGCGCCTGGTGGATGGCGGTCAATCACGTGCTCTTGAAGGAGTTTCACCACGAGAAGCAGGTGCCTTACTTCATCGAGTACGCCAAGAAATACACCGATGGTCCACTGCTGGTGGAATTGACGCAGGACGGCGAAACATACGAAGCCGGGCAGCTCCTGCGTGCCAATCGCCTGCAAAAGTACGCGGAGGAGGAAAACGGCGACTGGAAATTCCTCATGTGGGACGAGAAGGATACCGTTGCCAAGATGCCCATGGGGAGTTCAGGGTTCCGCTGGGGCAAGGAAAAAGGCAAGTGGAACCTGCTTTTGAAAGACGGAAAGGATGGCAGTGATATCTCGCCGCAACTGACGTTTTTGGATGGCGACGACGGAGAAGCGCCGGTGCGTTTCGATGATTTCGGTGAAGGAGAAAGCATCGTCCGCGGCGTCCCTGTGAAAAAAATCGAAACAGCGAAAGGGACGGTTGTCGTGGCTACCGTTTACGACCTTTTGATGGCGCAGTACGGCGTGCCGCGTGGCCTGTCGGGCGCGTATCCCGAGAACTATGATGATGAGAACGCCCCCTACACTCCGGCCTGGTCGGAAAGATACACGGGGCTTTCCCGCGACGACCTGGTCAAGTTTGCCCGCGAGTGGGCTGTCACAGCGGAACACACGAATGGAAAATGTACCATCATCATCGGCGCCGGCATCAACCACTGGTACCACGCTAACTTGATGTACCGCGCGGGAATTCACGCCTTGATGTTTTGTGGCTGCGTTGGGGTCAACGGCGGCGGCCTGGCGCACTACGTGGGGCAGGAAAAACTTGCCCCCGGTGAATCATGGGGCTCCATCGCCTTCGCGAAAGACTGGTACGGCCCTTCCCGCCTGCAGAACGCTCCCAGTTGGCACTACGTCCACACCGACCAGTGGCGCTATGAAAAGTCGTTTACCGATTACCATACCGTTCCGAAGAAACAGGCGGTGAAGTCGCTGGCAAGGGGACATACCATGGATACGCAGGTGCGCGCGGTTCGTAACGGTTGGATGCCTTTTTACCCGCAGTTCGAAAAGAACCCCATCGAGCTGGTCAAAGAGGCAACGCAAGCAACGGGCAGTGATGATCCGAAGGCGATCGTCGACTACGTCGTCGAGCAACTGAAAAACCGGAAGATCAAGTTCTCGGTGGAAGACCCGGACAACGAAGCAAACTGGCCGCGGGTGTGGTACATCTGGCGCGGCAACGCGCTGATGTCCAGCGCCAAGGGACACGAGTATTTCCTGAAACATTATCTCGGCACGCATACCAACGCGATAGCCGACCCCGAGTTTGCGAAGGACGCAGTGAACGAGGTTACCTGGCACGACAAGGTGCCACACGGGAAAATGGACCTGGTCGTGGACCTGAATTTCCGCATGGACACCTCGGCGTTGTACTCGGACATCGTGCTTCCCGCCGCAACATGGTACGAGAAAGCCGACCTCAACTCCACCGATATGCACAGCTTCATCCATCCCCTTTCCAAGGCGGTTCCGCCGTGCTGGGAATCGAAAAGCGACTGGGAAATCTTCAAGCAGATTGCCAGGAAATTTTCCGAGCTGGCGGAAAAGCATTTCCCGGAGCCCGTGGCCGACCTGGTGGCAACACCGCTGGCGCACGATACGGCGGCGGAGATCAGTCAGCCGCAAATCCGGGACTGGCTCAGCGGCGAAATCGAAGCGATTCCCGGCAAGACCATGCCCGGTATGGCGATCGTGCACCGCGATTACAAGAACCTGTACCGGCAGTACATTTCTTACGGACCGAACGTGAGGGAAAAAGGCCTTGGCGCGCATGGCACCCACTACCGGATCGACGATTTCTACGATTCCATGCTGGCGACTTTCCCGTCCCAGACCTGGGGAGGACGGACCTACCCCTCGTTGGAGGAAGACGAGGAAGTGTGCAATGCGATCCTGTACCTGGCGACCGTGACGAATGGTGAATTATCCTATCGCTCGTACAAGAACATGGAAGAGAAGGTGGGCCTGCCTCTCGCCGACCTGGTGGAGAAATCGCGGAATATTCGCACGACGTACGCCGACCTCCAAGCCCGCCCACAGCGCTTCGTGAACAGCCCGATGTGGTCCGGCCTGGTAACCGGGGGACGCGCGTATTCGCCGTTTACGTACAACGTGGAAAAACTCGTGCCATGGCGCACCCTGACCGGGAGGCAGCATTTCTATCTGGATCACCCCGGATACATCCAGTTTGGGGAACACCTCCCGACGTACAAGCCCAAGCCGACGCCCGCGCAGTATGCCGACCTCAATTTTACCGACAACGAGGCGAAGTCGATGATGCTCAATTACCTCACGCCCCACGGGAAATGGCACATTCACTCCACGTATGGCGACAATCATCGCATGACGACGCTTTCCCGCGGCATCGAGCCCTTCTGGATGAATGACAAGGACGCCGCGGAGCTGGGCATCAAGGATAACGACTGGGTGGAAGTGTTCAACGATCACGGTGTGGTGGTAACCCGCGCCTGCGTGAGCGCCCGCATTCCCCGAGGCATTTGCATCCAGTACCACTCGCCGGAACGCACGTTCTCGGTGCCGAAATCACCGTTGCGCGGAAATCGCCGGGCGGGCGGGCACAACAGCCTTACGCGCACCCGCCTCAAACCGAACCTCCTCATCGGCGGCTACGGGCAGTTTACCTACCATTTCAATTACTGGGGACCGACCGGGGCAAACCGCGACACGCACATCCTGGTGCGCAAGCTGCCCGAACTGAAATGGTAAAGGACGGGATGATTTTTTCACGATAATTAAAGGCTAAGCAATGGATATCAGGTCACAAGTTTCAATGGTCTTTCACCTGGACAAGTGCATCGGTTGCCACACGTGCAGCATTGCCTGCAAGAATATCTGGACCGATCGCAAGGGCACGGAGTACATGTGGTGGAACAACGTGGAAACCAAGCCGGGCACCGGCTACCCGACCAAGTGGGAAGACCAGGACAAGTACCAGGGAGGCTGGGAGAAACGGGATGGAGGAAAACTGGGGCTGCGCTCCACGGGCAAGGCCCGGGTCGTCTTCAATCTCTTCCATAATCCTCACCAACCCGGCCTGGACGATTACTACGAGCCCTGGACGTACAAGTACGAGGAGCTGTTCAACGCGCCGGAAGGAGACGACCAGCCGACGGCGAGGCCCATTTCCATGGTGACCGGAAAATACATCGATATCGAAGCCGGTCCCAACTGGGATGACGACTTGAGCGGTTCACCGGTGTACGCCGAGAACGACCCCAACCTGAGCGCCCTGACACCGGAGCAAAGGGCACAACTGTCCGCCATCGAGCGGTTGGTGTTTTTCTACTTCCCGCGTATTTGTAATCACTGCCTGAATCCCGCCTGCGTGGCATCCTGTCCCTCGGGCGCCCTGTACAAGCGCGGCGAGGACGGCGTGGTGTTGATCGACCAGAAACGCTGCCGCGGGTGGCGCTCGTGCGTCGCCGCCTGTCCGTACAAGAAGAGCTACTACAACTGGAACACGGGCAAGTCGGAAAAGTGCATTCTCTGCTTCCCCCGCATCGAGACGGGGCAGGCGCCGGCGTGTTTCCATTCCTGCGTGGGACGCATTCGTTACCTCGGCGTGCTGCTTTATGATGCCGATCGCATCGATGAAATCGCCGGGAGGCCCGATAACGAGCTGGTCGATGCGCATCGCGAGTTGATCGTGGATCCTCATGACCCGGCGGTCATCAAGGCCGCGCGGGAGAACGGCATCCAGGACGACGTGATACGGTCCGCGCAAAAGTCGCCGGTGTACAAGTTCGTCAAGGAGTGGAAAATCGCCCTGCCGCCGCACATCGAATTTCGCACACTTCCCATGCTGTTCTACGTTCCTCCCATGCTGCCGGTCATGTCAAGCTTCGACGGCAAGACGGTCAAGAACATGTCGGAAGGGCTCTTCCCGGATTTCGACAAGGCCAGGGCGCCGATCGAGTACCTGGGAAAACTCTTTGGAGCAGGAAACAACAGCAAGGTGCGTTACGTGCTGAAAAAGCAAATGGCAATCCGTACCTATCGCCGGGCCGTCACGGTGGGCGACGTGGACATGGAGCATGCCGAGGGTATGCTTCGCGAGGCTGATTGCACCGTCGGAGAAGCCGAGGCAATCTATAAGCTCACTTCCCTGTGCACCTTTGAAGACCGGTTTGTCATTCCCCCGGCCCATCGCGAGGAAGCCATCGAGATGGTTGCGGATCCGTTGGAATACAAGCAATCGGTCGGATTCGGGTTCAAGGAAGAAGTCAAGCGGGGGCTGTGAAGATGGGGCAGAAAAAGAATCTCTTGCACGTTTTCGCCGACCTGCTTTCGTACCCGACAGAGGACTATCAGAGTCATGCTGAAGATCTTTTCCGCGAACTGCATGCTGCCGGGTGGAAACCGGAATCCCTGGAGTCCTTTCGCGGGTTCCTCTCGCACTCCGGCCTGGGTGGTATCGAAGAATCGTTCACGCGAACGTTCGACATGAACAAGAATACCTGCCTGGAAATCGGGTGGCATCTCTACGGCGAAGATTACAAGCGGGGCGAATTCCTGGTCAGGATGCGCCAGGCGCTCGCGGAATACGGTATTCCGGAATCCGTGGAACTGCCCGATCACATCAGTCACTGCCTCAAGCTGCTTGCAGCGCTGGAACCGGAAGATGCGAATATTTTCGTTGCGCGCTTTCTTCGCCCGGCGCTCGACGTTATTCTCGGGAATTTCGAAGACGCGAACCCGTTCAAATCGCTGCTGGAAACGTTGCGGGCCTATCTCGACGAAGAGTACCACCCGGTTGATAATACTCTGGAATCCACGACGGCATTGCCTCAAACCGGGGAGCATCAGGTCTCGAACAAACAAATCATATGAATCGCAGGAATTTCTAAAAACGTCAGGTAAATAACATGGCTCAGAATACCAACATACTCGATTACTTCAACTTGTTCTGGTTCGCTGTCCTGCCTTATGTTGCCCTTTTCACGTTCTTGCTCGTCACGATTCAGCGCTACACGCGCCGTGGATTCACCTATTCAAGTCTTTCGTCGCAGTTCCTCGAGAACAAGGTACACTTCTGGGGCTTGGTGCCGTTTCACTACGGGATACTGACCATCCTGTTCGGGCATCTGCTGGGTTTTCTCATCCCCCGGCAGGTCCTCCTCTGGAACAGCGATCCCCTGCGTCTGCACATCCTAGAAGTAACGGCGTTTATCGGCGGCATCTTCACGCTGGTGGGCCTGGTGAACATCGTCATACGCCGCCTCGTCGATCCCCGTGCCAAGGTAGTCACCAGCACGGCCGACTGGGTCGTGATTTCGATCTTGTTGTTCCAGGTGGGCACAGGGCTGTTGGTGGCGATTTTCAACAGCTGGGGAAGTTCCTGGTTTGCGGCTTCCATAACGCCGTACTTCTGGTCTTTGCTTTCATTCAGACCCGACATTGCTTTTGTGGCACCCATGCCGCTGATGGTAAAGTTGCATATCATCAGCGCGTATTTTTTAATCTTGCTGTTTCCTTTCACCCGCTTGGTTCACGCCCTGGTAATTCCCAATCCGTACCTGTGGCGCAAGCCCCAGTTAGTTCGCTGGTACTGGGATCGCAGGAAAATCCGCACCCCCGGGTTCAAGGTGAAGCGGAAGTGAAAAGAACCGTGGACACGCAAAGCGGATATGGTGCAAGTAAAAGGAGTGAAAACCGGTGCTTTCAAAATACATCAACTACGTTTTCGGACAACCTCTTGAGATGAATTCAGTGCACTGTTCCCGTATGGGATGACATCGTTAAGGCATGCATCCTTGCATGATTTAGTTCAACAGGCGAGAGAAACATGAACGAAAAGAAAAAAGCCAGAATCGTATTGACCATGAACACCATCGCCTTCACGGTGTGTTTTGCCGTGTGGATGATGAACGGTGTCCTGGTGACCTTCCTGGTCGATAACGGCATTTTCGAATGGAGCAAAACACAAATCGGCTGGCTCATTGGTATTCCGGTGCTCACCGGTTCGCTTGTGCGCCTGCCCGTGGGCGTGCTCACCGACAAGTACGGCGGACGCATCGTGTACACCATCCTGATGCTGGTCGCCGCCGTGGCGACGTACCTGTTGAGCATGGCCAACACGTACGAGGAGTTCCTGCTGGCCAGCCTGGGATTCGGGATCAGCGGCGCCTCGTTCGCGGTGGGCATTGCTTATACATCGGTGTGGTTCGAGAAAAAATACCAGGGAACGGCGCTGGGAATTTTCGGCGCGGGCAATGCCGGAGCGGCCCTGACGGCCCTGGGAGCGCCCTCGTTGTTGAACTACCTCACCGACAACGGCGCCGTGATCGAAAGCTGGCGCATGATGCCGAAGTTGTACGCGCTGGGACTGCTGGTCATGGCTGTTGTTTTCTATTTTACCACGTACTCGAAAAAGGTGGAAGACTCCAGGACGCGTACCCTGCTGGAACGCCTCGAACCCCTGAAATACCCCCGGGTGTGGCGGTTCGGCCTGTATTACTTCCTGGTATTCGGCGGCTTTGTTGCGCTGGCCCAGTGGTTGATTCCGTACTACGTGAACGTGTACACCATGAGCGTGGCGACGGCCGGTTTCATGACTTCAATTTTCAGCTTGCCCTCCGGCGTGATCCGCGCTTTCGGCGGGTGGCTTTCGGACAAGTTCGGCGCTCGCCCGGTGATGTACATCGTGCTCGGGGCCTGCATTTTCAGCTCCGCCCTGCTTATCGTTCCCCGCATGGAAATTCAATCCCCGGGCCAGGGCGTCATGGCCTTGAAGTCGGGCACGGTGACGGAGGTGACCCCCAACACCATCGTTGTTGACAGGGAGAGGTACAGTTACCAGAATAAAAACAACGTGGCCAACCTGGTGAGCCTGACACAAAACGAACCCAATATGCTGGTGCTGCCTCAGATCAACGGCTGGCAGGAGCCGGTGGTGAACGTGGGAGAAAAAGTGCACAAAAAACAGCTCCTCGCTCGCGGCGTCACGCATATTTTCTTTCAGGCCAACGTCTGGATTTTCACGTTGCTGGTCTTCATCGTGGGCATCATGATGGGCATCGGGAAAGCAGCCGTGTACAAATTCATCCCGGAACACTTTCCCAAGGACGTCGGCGTGGTGGGAGGAATCGTCGGCGTGGTCGGCGGTCTTGGGGGGTTCATCAGCCCGGTGATTTTCGGCTACCTGTTGCGCTGGACCGGCATCTGGACCACGAGCTGGATGTTTTTCTTCGTCCTTTCGGTGGTTTGCCTGGTGTGGCTGCACTTGGTGGCGCGCAAGATGATGAAGGCCAGGGCGCCACAACTGTTGCGCGAGCTGGAAGAAAAAGTCGCCGCCGATCCTTTAGAACAAATGCCCGGAGATAAGTAAAATGGCCAGAATTCCCCACTGGGACCCGGAAGACGAACAGTTTTGGAACGACAAGGGAAAGAAACACGCCAACCGTAACCTGTGGATTTCCATCCCCGCGCTCCTGTGTGCCTTCGCGGTGTGGCTGTATTGGTCCATTATTATCGTCCAGATGCAGAACCTCGGGTTTCCCTTCAGTAAGGAGCAATTGTACACCCTCACGGCGATTGCCGGGCTGGTGGGAGCCACACTGCGCATCCCCAATTCTTTCTTCATCGCCTTGAGCGGCGGTCGTAACGTGATTGCCGTTACCACGGCATTACTGATTCTGCCGGCTCTGGGTACCGGCATCGCCCTGCAGGACATGAATACCAGCTACTCGGTATTCGTGATTTTGGCCGCCCTGTCCGGCATCGGCGGAGGCGCGTTCGCTTCATCCATGTCCAACATCAGCTATTTCTTCCCCAAGAAGATGCAGGGGTTGGCGCTGGGTTTGAATGCCGGCTTGGGCAATGTCGGCGTGAGCGTGATGCAGGTGTTCCTGCCCCTCGCCATGACGGTGAATATTTTCGGTCCCCTGGCCGGGCAGGGTTTCGAAATGCCTGAAGCATTGGGTGGGGGCATGGTATGGATACAGAATTGCGGTTTGGTCTGGGTACCCATCCTGGCATTCCTGGCGGTTCTGGCCTGGTTCGGCATGGATAACCTGCCCCAGCAGAAAGTCGGCACGGCACCGGCGGCCATAAGCAAGATGCTCTGGCTGATCCTGCTGGGATTTGCCGCGGCCGGCATCGGCTTGTACTTGCTCATCGGACAGGGTCTGAACATGTGGGTGGTTCTTCCCGTCACCATCATCTTGACCTTGTTGTTGATGCGCTACCTGACACCGGAGGCCGTGCGAACGAATTTGATCGACCAGTTCGCTATTTTCAAGGAGAAGCACAACTGGGTCATGACATGGCTGTACACCATGACCTTTGGTTCGTTCATCGGCTACTCGGCCGCCTTTCCCAAGCTGATCCAGGACGTGTACGGCTACCTGCCGGACGGCACCATCAACCCCAATGCGCCCAACCCCATGGCGTACGCCTGGTTGGGGCCGCTGGTAGGCTCCTTGATCCGGCCCTTGGGCGGGTGGCTCTCCGATAAACTGGGCGGTGCGCGTGTAACCCACTGGGACACGGTGGTGATGATCGGCGCGACACTGGGAGTGGCATACTTCGTGAAAATTTCCCAGAACTCCCCGACGCCGGAGGTCCATTTCCTCCCGTTCCTGTTCTTGTTCCTGCTCCTGTTCATTACAACCGGCATCGGGAACGGATCGACCTTCCGCATGATTCCCATCATATTCAAGCCGAAGATGGCCGGCCCGGTGCTGGGATGGACTTCCGCGGTCGCCGCGTACGGCGCGTTCATCATCCCCAAGGTTTTCGGAGCACAAATCCAGCTGGGAACCCCGGAGGTTGCGCTCTACGGATTTGCCGTGTATTACGTCAGTTGCCTGGCGGTGAACTGGTGGTTCTACGCCCGGAAGAATGCCGAGATCCATTGCTAGGAAGTGTTGACAGGATAGAACGATCAACCCGATTCGAACTGTACCGTTTGTTCCACGAAGATGATGCATGAAGAAAAAGTGGAGTTTTCTTACCCGGAGTTATGAGAAAAGAAAGAGAACCGTTTATGAATAGCGTAAATGCTCGTGTCATTGCCGTCGTTGTTGCCATCGCCGTTGTTTTCGGCTTGATCATCTTTTTTCAAAGCGTCCGGATCAATCCGCTGGGTGTAAACACCGGCTATGCTCCCGAGCAACCGTTGGCATTTTCCCATCGCCTGCACAGCGGCGATTTGCAGATCGCCTGCCAGTACTGTCACGCGGGCGCGGAGAAGGGACCGCGCGCGCTTATTCCTCCTGCCGGTACCTGCATGAACTGCCATCGCTTCGTAACAGCGGCTTGGGATAAAGTAAAAATCGAGGAGATGGAGGCGAAGAAGGAAAAGCGCGATATACGGCCCGTTGTTTCGCCGGAGCTTGAGAAGCTGTACGCGGCCGTCGGTTTCGATACACGGGAAATGCGCTATGACGAGAAGAAAGCGACCGGGAAGCTCGAATGGATCCGGGTGTACAACCTGCCGGATTTCGTGTACTTCGACCACAGTCGCCACGTGAACGCGGACGTGCGCTGCCAGACCTGCCACGGCCCCGTGGAGACCATGGACAGGTTGGAGCAGGTCAGCGACCTGACCATGGGGTGGTGCGTCAACTGCCATCGCGACGTAACCAACGGCAAAATTCCGGAGCTCAAGGGCAAGAAGCCCTCGATCAGTTGTGCCGTGTGCCACTATTGAACCAGATAATTAAAGCAGAATGCAGATATGGTGAACAGGCAAAATAAAAAGTACTGGAAAGGTCTCGACGAGCGGGAAAACAGCCCGCAGTTTCAAAGGGTAGCCGAGAACGAGTTTCCCGAATCCCTTCCCTTCGGAGACGTTCCGGATAGTTTTTTCGATGGGAAGATGAGTGTCTCCCGTCGCTCGTTTTTAAAGGCTGCGGGCTTTTCCGTGGCTGGCGCCGTATTGGCTTCATGCAACCGCGCTCCGGTTGAGAAGGCCATCCCTCTTGCCCACGCACCAAAAGATCTGGTGGCGGGAACATCCTACTGGTATGCCTCTACGTGCGCGGGATGCCAGGCGGGATGCGGTATCCTGGCCAAGACGCGCGACGGACGTCCCATCAAGATCGAGGGAAATCCGCAGCACCCTCTTTCAAAGGGAGGCATCTGCGCGGTGGGCCAGGCCATGGTGTTGAGCCTTTATGATTCCCGGCGCGTGCAGAAACCGCTGCGGCGAGGCAAATCGACAAGTTGGCGTGAACTTGACAGCGAGGTACCTTCACGCCTGGACGAGCTGGGTGATGACGTCTATGTCCTGACGGGAACAATCACGAGCCCTTCCACGCGGGCAATGATCAACCGCTTTTTGAACCGTTTTCCCCACAGCGCCCACGTTGAATACGACGCCGTTTCGTACTCCGCCATATTGGACGCCCACGAGCAAACACACGGCCTGCGCCTATTGCCCCGTTACCGCTTTGACCGTGCCGATGTGATTGTCAGTTTCAACGCCGATTTTCTCGGCGCCTGGATTTCACCGGTGGAATTCACCAAGGATTACACGACCGGCCGAAACTTGGCAGGCAACCCACCCCGGATTTCGTACCATTTGCAGTTGGAAGGTCGCATGTCCCTGACCGGCTCGAACGCCGACCGGCGCGTTAAGGTGACACCGGCGCAAAGCACGGAGATCCTGACAGAAGTCGCGAGAAATATTGCAATGGCGAAGGGCGTTGATGTACCGGCGCTTCGAAGCAAAAGCCCTGTCGCCGTCGATGCGGAGGTCGTGGAGGACATTACCGGCCGTCTTTTGCAAGCCGAAGGGAAGAGTCTCCTGGTTTGCGGCAGGAACGACGTCGCGTTGCAACGATTGGTCAATTTCATCAATCATGCCCTGGGCAATTACGGCAAAACCCTGGACGTCGCGTATCCTTCCTACCAGTGGCGGGGAAGCGACCGGGCCTTGTTTGGCTTGCTGGAAAAAATGAAAGCGGGCCGGGTGAAGGCGCTCTTCGTCGCCGGCGCAAACCCTGCCTATAACCTGCCCAATGCCACGGAATTCATCGAAGCGCAACAGGGCGTGCCCATCGTTGTCACTTTCGCTGATCACCGGGATGAGACCGCCACGTGGAGCGAGTTCGTCTGCCCGGTGAACCATCCGCTGGAATCCTGGAACGATGCCGAGATCTGTGAAGGAGTATTCGGCATGACGCAGCCCACCGTACCCCTGCTGGGGGACACACGTACCGTGCGCGAATGCCTTTCCGCCTGGATGGGGGAAAAGAAACCGGACCGGGAGATTGTGGAAGAATACGTGCGGAAAATAGTGTTCCCCCGCCAGCTTGGGTCCCTCTCTTTCCAGGAATTCTGGGATAAAACCGTGCACGACGGGTTCGTAGGCGTTCAGCCACGGAAAGCGCAGGTTTCATCTTTTCGTTTCGGTGCCGTCACCGCACCGGACGAGGACTTCCTGACGGGAGAAAAGGGATACGCGCTGGAGCTCTATCAAAAGATAGGCATCTTGGATGGTCGTCATGCTTCCAATCCGTGGCTCCATGAACTGCCGGATCCCGTGACAAAAGTCACGTGGGACAACTACGTCAGCGTCTCGCCTGCCCTGGCCAGGAAGATGGGCCTGGAGGAAGGAAGCGTCGTGGAGGTTTCGGACGGTGCCTACAGCGTCGAGCTTCCGGCGCAGGTTCAGCCCGGTCAGCACGACAAGGTGGTTGCGATTGCGCTTGGATATGGATGTAAGGGCACCGATCGATTTTCCCGGTTGGGTCCCGACTGGATCGAACACGTCGCCTCGGAGGAAAAACTGCTGCCGATAGGTAAAAACGCCTTTCCTTTCGCTCGCAGGAAAGGCGACGCTACCGTGCTCGTCGGTTCCGTCCGGTTGACGAAAACCGGGCGCGTCTCGCCCCTGGCGCTGACGCAAACGCACAACACCGTCACGGTGCCGGAAAACCTGGGCGGAGAAGCGCGCCACATGGTGCGGGAAGCCACGCTGAACGAATACATCAAGAACCCGCGGTCCGGGAATACGTACGAACACCCCGTGCTTCAACTGTGGGATAACGATTACGTGTACGAGGGCCACCACTGGGCCATGGCCATCGACTTGAGCCGGTGTACCGGGTGCTCGGCGTGCGTGATCGGGTGCCAGGCGGAGAACAATGTGGCGGTCGTCGGCAAGGATGAAGTGCGCCGCCGCCGTGAAATGCACTGGATTCGCATTGACCGTTACTACTCGGGGGAGGAAAGCGACGTGACCGTTATACACCAGCCCGTGATGTGCCAGCACTGCGACCACGCGCCTTGCGAGAGAGTATGTCCGGTCCTGGCCACCGTGCACAGCGAGGAGGGGATCAACCAGCAGATTTACAACCGCTGCGTCGGCACGCGGTACTGCGCGAACAACTGCCCGTACAAGGTGCGACGCTTTAATTGGTTCGATTACTGGGAGCAGGGCCGAAAAGAGAACCTCGTGCTCAACCCCGACATCGCCACCCGCACGCGTGGTGTGATGGAGAAGTGCTCTCTCTGCGTGCAGCGCATCCAGGAAGCCAAGGCCGAGGCAAGACGGCAGGGAAGGCCGCTGGCCGACGGTGACATCAAGCTGGCGTGCGAGCAATCCTGCCCCGCCGACGCAATCGTCTTCGGCGACATGAACGACTCGAAAAGCCGGATCGCCAAACTTATTGCACATCCCCGTCACTACCGGATGCTGGAAGAAATGAATTTCCTTCCCACGGTGGGATACTTGACAAAAATCCGGAACACGTGATTTATGCGGAATCATGCAGAGAACCTAACGGCAAGCAGCAAAAGAAGCAGGTCGAGAACAAAGCCCGGGTGTTTCCTGGTCGGCTGTTCTTCGATCAATAAGAGGTATTATTCGTCCCGCTTTCCCGGCACAAGAATGGAGTAGCAGAGCAAATGTCAATGCGTTTCTCGATATTGAGGAAGCCTTTAATTCACGGCGATAAATCACTTGCGCAAGTGACGAACGACGTGGCCCGTCCGCTGGAAGCCGGGCCGACAACGTTGTGGTGGTCGGCGTTTATCATTTCAGTGGCTGTGTTGATATTGGGCGTGGTTGCCGTGACGTACGAGATCATGACCGGCATCGGGACTTGGGGTCTCAACAAGACGGTGGGATGGGCGTTTGACATTACCAATTTCGTGTTCTGGGTGGGAATCGGGCACGCAGGCACGCTGATTTCGGCCATTCTGTTCTTGTTCCGGCAGCGCTGGCGCACTTCCATCAACCGGTCCGCCGAGGCAATGACCATTATTGCCGTGATGTGCGCCGGTATCTTTCCGCTCATTCACCTGGGGCGCCCCTGGCTGTTCTTCTGGATCGCTCCCTATCCTAACCTTCGCGGATCGTTGTGGGTCAACTTTCGATCTCCGTTGCTGTGGGACTTCTTCGCCATCAGCACGTACTTCACGATCTCCCTGGTGTTCTGGTACATCGGGCTGATTCCCGACATGGCAACGCTCAGGGACCGGGCGAGGTCAAAGATCAAGAAAGTCGTGTATCGCCTGATGAGTTTCGGCTGGAACGGTTCCACGCGCACCTGGCAACGTTACGAAGTCGTGTACCTGTTGCTGGCGGCCCTGGCAACGCCGCTGGTGCTTTCCGTGCATTCCATCGTGAGCATGGATTTCGCAACCTCGGTGATACCGGGGTGGCATTCCACCATTTTTCCGCCGTACTTCGTGGCAGGGGCCGTGTTCTCCGGGTTTGCCATGGTGCTGACCCTGATGATCATCGCCAGGAAGGTGCTGCGTTACGAGGAATACATCACGATCGACCATATCGAAAAGATGTGCAAGATCGTGCTGGTCACGGGAGGCATCGTTGCGCTCTCGTACGGTATCGAGATGTTCATGGCATGGTACTCGGTGAACGAGTACGAGCGATTCGTCTTCATCAACCGCGCCCTGGGGCCGTATGCCTGGGCCTTCTGGATCATGGTGGCGTGCAACGTTGCCATCCCCCAGCTCCTGTGGATCAAGAAATTACGACGCTCGCTTGTCACGGTATTCATCATCTCCATCTTCATCAACATCGGGATGTGGTTCGAGCGTTTCGTCATCATCGTTACGTCGTTGCACCGGGACTTCCTGCCCTCGAGCTGGGTGATGTACAAGCCGACAATAATTGAAATCGCAACGCTGGCCGGGAGCTTCGGGCTGTTTTTTACCCTCTTCCTGCTTTTTGCCCGCTTCATTCCCTTCATCGCCATGGGGGAAGTGAAAGGGGTCTTGAACTATGGCAGAAATACCAAGAAATCTGTTTCTCTGTCCACGAAAACCGATTGATTCCAAAGAGGAAAACCAATGGATAGGCCATTTATTATCGGGGTCTTTACAAACGAGCACGACATCCTGGGCGCGGTAGAAGAGACCCGCTCTTCCGGCTACGACATTTACGATGTATATACTCCTTATGCCGTGCACGGGTTGGACGAGGCCATGGGATTGAAACCCAGCAGGCTGACGTACGTGTGCTTTCTGTTCGCCCTGCTGGGATTGCTCACCGCGATCATCACCCAATTCTGGATCGGTTCCATCGACTGGCCGCTCAACGTGGGCGGCAAGCCGTTTAATTCGTTGCCTGCATATCTTCCGGTTGCTTTCGAGCTCACCGTGCTTTTCGGAGGACTGGGGGTGGTCTTCGTGATGCTTCTGCGCTCGAAGCTGTACCCGGGAAAGAAGGAACGGTCATTTCATCCGGGTGTAACCGACGACCGGTTCGTTCTCGTCATTGAAGTCACCGACGCGGTGATGGATGAAGAAGTCGTAAGGCCGCTGTGGGAGAACCATTCGGTTGAAGAGGTCAAGCGAATCGTGGAGATGGCATGATGAAAAAGTATGTTGTGGCAACGGCGTTTCTACTGGGTTTTATTGGTATTCTTTTTCTGGCCGCGCAATACCTGGGGGTTCAGCCCGGCCGATTGAATTACGAATATTTCCCCGACATGGCGCGGAACTTCGCGTATAAAGCCCAGACCCCCAACCCGTTCTTTCGGAACGGTCGCACCGAGCAAGAACCGGTGGAAGGCACCATTGCGCGTGGCTTTATGCCGTTGCATTACGGATTGTCCGAGGAAGAAGCAAAGCGGGCGGGGCGGGAACTGCAAAATCCTTTCCGTACCGATTCCACGGCCAACGTGGAGCGGGGAAAGTGGGTGTTCCAGACCTACTGCGGGGATTGCCACGGCGCTGCAGGCGACGGGAAAGGGTTGGTGGTTCAGCATGGGTATCCGGCGCAGCCCTCATTGCTGCTGGAAAATGCTCGCAACATGGAAGACGGTCGCATGTTTTACATCATCACCTATGGTTTCAAGAATATGCCTGCGTATGGATCGCAGGTGGCTAACAATGATCGTTGGTACGTAATCAACTTCATTCGACAATTGCAAGAGAATCAACAATGAGTAATAACGCGCCGGCCTTTTCTTTGCCTGGTTCGATGTGGAAAACGATTTTTGTCTTTTCGATACTCGGGCTTCTGGTTTTTATTGTGGGGCTGTTTCTCGCGCCCGAACGCATCTGGCCGAATTTCCTGATTAACGAGTTCTTCCTGTTGAACCTGGGGTTGGGGGCGGTGTTCTTTCTTGCCGTTCTCTACGTATCCAACGCCGGGTGGGCCGCCGCTTTCCGGCGTGTGCCTGAAGCCGTTACATCCGTATTACCCGTCGCCGGTGTCGGAGCGGTAATACTGATCTTCGGCATTCACACCTTGTACGAATGGAGCCACGAAACCACGGTGATGATGGATCCGATCTTACGCGGGAAAAGCGCCTGGTTGAATGAGCCGTTTTTCATCGTTCGGCTCGCTCTCTATTTCGCCCTGTGGATTTTCTTCGCACGGATCATGATGAAACAGTCTCTCCGGCAGGATGAAGACGGCAAGCTGGAGCACACTTTCAAGAACGTGAGGAACTCCGCCATATTCCTGATCGTGGGCACGATCACCTTCGTCCTGGCTAGCATTGACATGATCATGTCCTTGCAGCCGCACTGGTACAGCACCGTTTTCTCCCTGATCACCCTGTCGGGCATGATAACCAGCAGCCTTGCCGCCATCATCATACTGATGGTGATCTTGCGAGCTTCCGGATTAAAGAAGATCATCACCCGGGAACATCTGCACACCATGAGCAACCTGCTCCTGTCTTTCAGCGTGTTCTGGGTTTACATGTGGGTTTCCCAGCACATGCTGATCTGGTATTCCAACATCCCGGAAGAGACGTCCTACTACATTTTCCGTCACTTCGGTGGATGGGGCTCGCTTTCCTTCCTGAACGTTGTGCTGAACTGGCTGGTGCCGTTTCTCGCGTTGCTTCCCCGGGTATCGAAACGCAGCGACAAGATACTGCTCCAGGTATCCATCGTCGTCCTGGTC
Organism: Bacteroidota bacterium; assembly: GCA_024276335.1. Taxonomy (GTDB): domain Bacteria; phylum Bacteroidota; class Ignavibacteria; order SZUA-365; family JAADGX01; genus JAADGX01. Next base: position 571 of record JAJRXL010000074.1, on the reverse strand, counting down.
GGACATTGGCTGGACTTGTACATCATGGTGATGCCGCCGCTGATGGGGAATGAACCCACGTTGGGCGTCTGGGAAATCGGCACGTTTATCGGGATGCTGGCCCTGTTCTTCGGCGTCGTGCTGCGAAAGCTTCAGTCGATCCCGTTGGTGCCGGTCAACGATCCTTACCTTGTTGAAAGCCTGCCGGAGGAGGAGCATGCTGTCGCTTTGAAGTAGCTCCATGCCGGGGAACCCGCGCCCGTCTCGTCATTCACGCACCCGTGCGTCTCGACGGGTGAGTGTCCGTATTATTCTTCTCACGTCGTTGTGCCGGGAATCGAGCTGACGTGGCTGGTATCCGTTGGCTTTATTCTTTAGATTGAATTTGGCATCGAGGATGGGGGGAGCTCTCAATTCACCCGGAGCCATCGCGGAGTCCCGGCGTTGATACATTCCCGGGGAATTCCAATAATCCTGTTGATTTGTTGTCATCGAGAATCCGCTTGCCGCGGGGCGGCCTCTACGTGGAAGGGACCACTTCGTGGCAGGCTCCGCCCTCGCAATGACCGGTTCTCAGAAGTCTCCTCCCGTG
>JAJRXL010000073.1 GCA_024276335.1 Bacteroidota bacterium | reverse complement strand
TCCTCTCACCTGGTCCAGCGTATTCATGAATTCCCCGGATTGTCCCGCGTCTTCGAACTGCTGTTCGATCTCGTTGAGCGCGATCTGGAACGACACGGACAAATCACTCGCCGCCATAATCTCGACCGCGAACACGACCAGGTTCAACAGCGCGCCCACCAGCCCGGCCAGGACACCGATCACGACGCCGTCGCGCACGGTAAAGGCAAGACCGGCGGGGAAACTCCGCTGGTAGAAAAAGACCCCCAGCACCGCGCCCCCCATTATGCCCGCGCAGCAAAGCAGGTTAACGAGATTCAGCAATGGAATGTTGCTTATCAATGCCATGGACACCCCGCCAATCAGAACGGGCACGAGCTTGCTCGGCCTGGTCGATGGGAATTGTTCGGGAACCGTCACGTTCGAGATGTCAGTCATAATTCTCAGGATGCAGGAAATGAAACATGATGCTTTCTGTATGGCGATCCCCTCCAGAGAGTTATCCAGGCGGGGGTAAGAAAAAGACCGAGGCCGAGGCCTGCCACGAGGCCTGTCAGGGAGCGGCTCAACATGGTGTTTTCCCAGATGCCGAGCACGGTCCCGGCATAGTCCAGGGCGGTGAGCGCGAGGAACGCCGCCAGGCCCGGCAATTGGAGAGGCGGTAACCGCCGGGAACGCACCGCGGGATAGGCCAGGACGGCCAGTGTAAAGCCCGCGTAAATCCCCGTGCAGCGCGCGCAGACGGCCAGCGGTTTCGACCACAACGAGAACGACCGGGCAACTTCCTGGTGACACACGGGAGAAAAGAAGAGGCGTGCCAGGAACCCGGCTTCACCGCTGCCGGGCGAGGACTGGGCCAGCAACAACGGCGAGAGAACGATGAGGCCACACCAGGCTATCGCGCCACCCGCAAGCACCATCCAGGAAAGCGCCGTATCGTCGAGCTTACGTGTCACAGTCCTCTTGATTTTACGAATTCCTTCCAGGAAACGTTTTGATACCGTTCGTCCTTGATGTATTCGAGAATGAGAAGAAATGTCTTGGCATCCATGTACCCGGGAACGGCCGTAATGAACTTCTCGTCAGCGCCCAGGAACACGGTGGTCGGGTAGCCGGATGCGCCGAAGCCCTTGGCCAGCTCCCGCTCCGTATAGGATTTTCCCTGGAACTTGTGCCGCCGTTTGGATTCGGCGTTGAGTTTCACTGCCTCGAAGTGCCGGTTGAGATAATCGACGACCTTCTTGTTCGCGTACGTGTTCTTGTCCATCTTCTTGCACCAGCCGCACCAGGTCGTGTACACGTCCACCATGATGAGCTTGCCCGAGACGCGCGCGGATTTCACCGCCTCGCCAAACGTCTTCCACTTGACGCCACCGGAGTCGGAATCGGGACCGGCAAAACTGAACAACGATGCCAGCACGAAGAGAACAAAGAGCGCCGTTGATTTATACACTGTCAATGAAGAAATCTCCTTGGAATAACGATGTGGAAAATGCGCAGGCGACGTTTACTGGAAGAGCTCCATGAACTCGCGCAGCCCCTTCACGCCGGGAAACTCCGATTCGAAGCGCTCCCGCATCTGGGGATCGAGGGCGAAACAAATCGCCAGCGCCTCCATGGCCTCATCCCGGCGATCCTGGATGAACAGGATTTTCGCCAGCACGTAGTACGGATCGGCCCAGCCGGGACGCAGCGCGATAACTTTCTGCAACGCTTCCCGCGCGGCGACGTACTGCTCGCACTCCAGGAGCGTTTCGCCATAATCCATCCATGCTTCATCGTTGGACGGGTCGAGTCGTGTCACCATGGCGTAGCTGTCCAGGGCGGAACTCAACATGCCCAGGTTGTACTCGGTATCGGCCTTGGCATACCAGACCTCGGGATTCCGTTCGTTGATGGAAAGCGCCACGGAATAGTCCTCAAGGGCAAGATCGAACTGGTCGATCGCGTCCCAGCACGAGCCCCTGCCCATGAGCGCGCCGACATGATCCGGTTTCAACGCGAGCACCTGCTCGTATTGCTCGATGGCTTCATGGTACTTGCCGATGTCCTCGTAGGCGGCCGCCAGGTTGAAGTGGCTGTCCACGTCTTCCGGGTTCAAGGCAATAACTTTTGTATAACATTCAATCGCTTCCGGGATCCAGTTCAGGCTGGCGTACGAGTTGCCGCGATTGAACCAGGCGGCGGCAAATTTATCGTCGATGGCCAAAACCATGTCGTAGCTCTCGATGGCCTTTCGATGCGCCCCGAGCCGGTTATACACCAGGCCGCGGTGATACCACGCCGTTGCACTGTAGGGCGACAGCTCGATGTACCGGTCGTAAGCGCGAATGGCCTCGTGGAAATGGTCGAGAAGATCGTGGCAGTACGCAAACTCGAACAAGGCGTCCTTGTGCTCCGGGTTGACGTCGAGGATAGCCTGGAACAGGTTCAGGGCTTCCTCGATCTTGTCCGCTTTCATCAGCGAAACGGCGAGATTGAATCGCGCCTCCTCGCTCAAGGGATCGAGGTCCACGGCCCGGCTGTAGTAATCGATGGCTTCGTCCAGCCGCCCGAGATTATCGAGCGCGATCCCCTTGTTGATGAGCAAATCCACGTCCGTGGGATTGAGGAGCTCCGCTTTTTCGAAATCCTCCAGGGCGTCGCGGTATTGGCCGAGGTTATTATACACGATACCCCTGCGCTCAAGGGCCTCCGAGCTGAACGGCACCATGTCGATCAGGACATTGAGTAGCTGGAGGGCGGGAACGTAGTCCCCCTGCTCGATGTACGATTCCACGATTTCTTCCAGGGCGTCGGAACTCAGGGTCCCGGCTTCGGCCGATTCGAGCAGTTCCTTGAGATCCTTGTCCGACAGGGGCTTGTCGCCGTCGAAGAGGCCGCCCAGCCCGTCTTCATTATCATCAAAATCAAAAATACTCATAACCATCCAAAACAATAATCAATCTCGTCACTGTACAAAAACATATTGGATTCACGAGGTAAAAGCAAGTGAAATCTCGGGCGACGTTGTTGTTCCACCGTTACCGGGAAGGCCTCGCAATTTCTCGCCTCGTCAAAAACCTTCAGAAAACAGCAATAAAAAAGGCATTGAAGCCGTACTTCGGGAGCCCTGCTTCCCGATGATGATGTAAATATTTCAAATATTCAGTATGTTGTCATTAATCTTGTTGGATTTTCAATACAGTCGAGACATGACCACAACACACGAAACCACGTTTTGCATCGTCTTCATCACCTGCCCGGAAGACGACGCCCAGGCATTGGCCCACACACTGGTGGAGGAACGCCTGGCTGCCTGCTGCAACATCATCCCCGGAATCACTTCGATATACCGATGGAAGGGAAAACTCGAAGAGGACAAGGAGGCTCTTCTCGTAGTAAAGACCCGGTACGACGTGTTCGAATCCTTGGAGAAGCGTGTCCGGGAAATTCATTCCTACGAGGTCCCGGAAATCGTCCAACTTCCGATCACGGCAGGCTCCAAGCCGTACCTGGAATGGATCGAAAGAGCAATGCTGAAGGATTAGCGAATTACCGAATTGGCGGATTACCGAATTACCGAATTGGCGGATTACCGAATTACCGAATTGGCGAATTACCGAATTGGTCGCGGCACATCAGAGCCCGTAGGAGGGGTCTCTTGGCCCCGCTCTTTGGGCTGGCCCCGCTCTTTGGGCTGGCCCCGCTCTTTGGGCTGACCCCGCTT
>JAJRXL010000072.1 GCA_024276335.1 Bacteroidota bacterium | reverse complement strand
GTACTGCCATTTTTTGTGTGATCATCGCGCTTGCTTCATGTTCGACTACGCCAGGTGATTATGAGCAGGATAACACCCCGGCCTATGAGAAAGCCGGTTCCTACGATGTGAGCACGGTAATCTATTACGACCTTGTGGACGCGGAGCGGGAGAACCGCCGCGTGCCGATCAAGGTTCATTTTCCGAGTGAAGACGGACGGTTCCCGCTGGTTATTATTTCGCATGGAGGAGGCGGGACGTGGGATTCGCACATCTACCAGGCACGCCACCTCGCCAGTCATGGATACGTCGTTGCCTGCCTCGAACACGTGTACAGCAATGCCGAGCGGTTGAAGTACTACATGAGCGCAGCCGGCGGCGGGTTGACATTTTCGGATGCCCTTCGTCGCCTCATGAAGGATCCTCGCGCGGTCCTGGAGCGCCCGAAAGACGTGCGGTTCGCCATCGACCGGGCAATGCGCTGGAACGCGATCAACGGGCAGCTCAAGGGCAAAATCGACACTGCGAAGATCGCCGTCATGGGGCATTCGTTCGGCGCATACACTACCCTGGTCGTGTGTGGAGCGCAACCCATCCTTGACTACCTGGATCCGGTTGTTCCGCCGGGCAGTGGACTCGCGGGCGACCTGAGCGACCCGCGTGTGACGTTCGGGCTGGCCATGTCGCCCCAGAGCCCGGGCACGGTGTATTTCGGCACGGAGAGTTACCGGACCATCGACAGGCCGGTGGTGTGCTTGACCGGGTCGGAGGATACCCAGTGGGATTACAAGGGCGAACCCATGCCGGCCACGAGCAGGTGGCAGGTCCTGGAGTTTCTTCCCCCGGGAGAAAAGTACTTCCTCTGGCTGGAGCAGGCCGATCATTTCTCCTTTTCCGACGGTCCCGGCGCGAGCATGTTTCCCTCTCCGTCCCGTCCCGACGTACAGCGGATCTCGAAAGCGCTTATGGTGTTGTTTTGCGACTATTTTTTGAAAGGAAGGATCGAAGCTCGCGCCTACATGAACGCGAGCTATGTAAATACGCTGATAGGAGATGTAGTAACCGGAGTCCAGTGGAAGGAGAAGTAAGCGTGTTGGAAATACAACGTCTCCACTCCCAGCATCGGGATACTTCAACTCATGTTGGGTTCTTTGATCGGTAATATGTATGGTTGAAAAGGGACGGTTTCCAGCGCCGCCTGCAAATTTCTTAACCGGAATCGAACCATGAAAAAGGAGAAGCAACTATGAGCGACCCAACAACAGAGCGCAAGGCGATCGAAGAGACAACACTGGAGCTTTACAGGAGCATTTCTTTTGAAACGGGGGGGCAGCCGGAGGTGCAAAATTTACGGGAACTATTTATCGAAGATGGTCTCCTGGTTAATACAAACGGCGTAGAGCCGGTGGGTATCTACGTGGATGATTTCATTTCCACGTACCAGGAACAAGTGGATTAGGGGCACATTACATCATTCCATGAAGTCGAGCTGTCGGACAAAACCGAGTTGTTCGGCGCCATTGCCCATCGCTTCAGTACTTACGAGGCAACGTACGTCGTCGCCGGAAAGGAAACCACGACCCGGGGAATAAACAGCATCCAGTTCATCAAGGTCGAGGACACGTGGCAGGTAACGTATATGGTCTGGTGCGACGAGACGGACCAGCGGAAGATACCGGCCAGGTATTTGGAGACATAGTGTCTTATTTTCAAGCGCTTTCATCGTACTTGCTTCGCACGTGGACAAAACAGGTAAAAAAACATTCCTTGTCGCAATCAATTATCGCGTATGTTTTCAGGGAGGTGAATACTACTTTTTCAAATGGCCTTTCGTTGCCAAAAAACAATTGCGTACATTGTAGTATGCGGACAGTTGTATTGAAGAACCTGCACTGTTGTAAT
>JAJRXL010000071.1 GCA_024276335.1 Bacteroidota bacterium | reverse complement strand
TTGGAGGTATTTCTGACGACAGATGCCGGTACTTCCTGGACACCCGCATCCAACGGGCTTCCAAGCACAATGATCAACGACTTTGATATTGCCATTCCAGGACGTGTGTATGCCTCTGTTTACGAAGGCGGAGTATTCGTCTCCACGAACAACGGAAAGGATTGGGAACCCGCAAACACCGGTATCGAGAACATCAAGACCATGTCCGTCCATTCCACACAGGCAAGGACAATCCTAGCTGGGTCCTGGGGCGAAGGCGTCTTTCGCTCAACGAACCTCGGCGCATCATGGTCCCCATCCAACGTCGGACTTACCACCCTCAACATCACCGGGTTCGCTACGAACTCCCGTGGACATGTCTTCGTTGCAACTTGGGGTACCGGAGTTTTCCGTTCAACCGATGACGGACAGAGCTGGACCCGGGAAGCTGACGGCATGGACGCCGTTTTCATTACATCCATCGCCGGGCTGAAAAATGATGTTATCCTCGCCGGGTCCCAGGGAAACAGCATCTTTCGCACCACCGCCCCGACGACTTCGGTACCCGACCGTGAGAACTTAGAGGATCTATCGTTTCTGCTCTCCCATTTTCCCAACCCGGTCATATCGACTCCCGGAAACAGGCAGGCCGTGATGTTCTCTTTCTCGCTGCGGGAAGGAGGACCGGCTTCCCTCGATGTCTTCGACCTGAACGGGCGCAAAGTTGCAACTGTGACGAAAGATACTTATCCCCCCGGCCGCTACAACTTCTCGTGGAAAGTGCCGCCAGGTTTGCATGGATTGTATTTCTACACGCTTGCATCCCGACAAGGCGCTATCACGCGGAAGATGCTGATACTGCATTAGCACGGCACAACCGAACGATACATTCCGCACAACATCGGAAGGCTTCCTTTGATGACACCTTCTCTTTTGGACATCCTAAATTGAATATCTTTTCATTCCGGAGGTGTTAACTTGTTGGGTATGAACATCGCCTACACTTTCTTCAATCCTTCAACATCGACATGAAATTTCAAGTCCTTTCCATGTTTCTCCTCATCCCTCTTTTCATCAACGCCCAGACGACGACGAAGATCGATCCTGTGTTCCACTACGTCGCGGGAAAATCCGAGGCTTTCCAACCCGGCGAGCTCATTCGCGGCTCCATCAGGTTTACATCTCCTCCCACAGCACTTACCATCAGTAATCTGGAAGAAGCTGGTGTTCAGTTCTCTCGATCAAGGGGCGCCATCCTCCACTCTGCAACGATCTACCCCGCCCTAATTCCATACGATGCTCTTGAGCACCTCGCGGAGAACGAGAACATCGCCTATGTCGAGTGCGGATTCCGTCCCGTGCGGCGTCCACCGTTGTGGATCAGCCGGGTCCAGACCGGCGCGGTAGAAACTTGGAACCTGCGCTCCACTCTCGACCTGCCTGTGACGGGAAACGGCGTACTGGTTGCCGACTTCGATACCGGCGTGGACTACTACCATCCCATGCTCTGGTTCGCCGACGGCGATACGCTGGACTGGATCGACACCAATGGAAATGACGCTTTTGACCCCGGCACGGACGCTGTTGACCTGAACCACAACGGGGCCGCGGACGCGGGCGAGCTTCTTGCTTACCAGGAATTCCGGTTTTCCGGCAACGACGACGCTCGCTATGACGCCGACCTGGACTGGCTGTACAACGACGCCAACAGCGACAGCATCCGGAACGCCGGCCGATCGGCCGGGTTCAACGAGACCTCGCCCTGCTACGGCGAGCAGTGGTTTGTCTCGCTCGATAAAAACGGTAACAACGAACTCGACCCGGGCGAGAAGCTGGTAGGTTTGAGAACCAGCAAGGTGCGGGCTATCCGCGACCGCGACGGCACCGTGTACCGCCGCGGCGTCGACCTGATCGACGCTCCCGCCGATACGGGACCCTACGGAGGACACGGTACTGCCGTGGCGGGCATCCTGTGCGGCGGCCAGGTTTTCATTTCCAACGGCACCGTAAAAGCGGTGAAAAAGCTCACCGGTCTCGCGCCCGGCGCCGAGATGATCTTCGCCTCGATCGAGTATCAACCCGGCCCTCGTTTCTATACCGACCTTCCGGAGCACCTTGCCTGGGCGGCCTCGGAAGGAGCAAAGGTGTTCCTGTACGAAGACGGCGAGTGGGTGTGGGAATACCTCGACGGTTCGTCCAACGGCGAAATCATGATCAGCGAGCTTGCCCGCGACAGCGGAACGGTGCATATCATTCCCGCCGGGAACCTGAATACCGGCCGCGTCACAAAAACCGCCCTTCTCGCGCCCGATGACACACTGGAACTTCCCATGACCGTCCGTAGAGGTGTCCGCACTGTCTGGCCGACCCTGCTGTGGCAAGGCGACGTAAACGACCTGCGCATCGCTATCCGGAATGCCGCCGGCGATACCGTTTCCCTGCCGGTTGACGGATCGACTGTTCCCCTTGCACCGGGAACCCTCTACGCCGTGCGCTCCCTGTCCAGTCGAGGCACGGTCATGTGGCGCATGGAACTGGCCCGCGTGGATACGAGCATTTACACATTCCTCGTCGCCAACACAACCGGGAGGCCGATTGAATTGCGGGGTTTGATTGGTGACAACGTCAGCGGCTGGTATGGCCGCACACAATGGGTCAAGCCGACATACAACAACTCCGTGACCTGGCCTTGCACGGCTGACAGCGGTATCGGCATCGCTGCCTACAACCCACGCGGAGACAGAAAGCTGAACAGCTTCAGCGGTCGCGGCCGCCGTATCGACGGCTTCGCCCCCGTGGACATCGCCTGTCCGGGAAGCGTAGTGTACAGCATCGGCAAAGGGAACCGCTACGTCGCATTCGGCGGAACCAGCTCCGCCGGTCCTCACGGAGCGGCGGCCGCGGCGCTTCTTCTCGAACTCGAGCCGACGCTCCGGAACGGTGACGTGGAGCAACTCCTCAGGTCGAATGCCGTGTCCGACAGCATCACCGGCAGCGTGCCCAACACCGCATGGGGAGCGGGAAGATTGAATATTTTCAACGCTGCCCGCCTTCTCACGACCAGTGTCTCTCGCCCCGTATCCGCGCGCTCCGGGTTCAGCATCACGGGACTGTATCCCCATCCCGTCCCATCCGGTTCCACCGCTTATCTGGACATCTCGCTTTCGAAACCGGCGGACGTTCAATTCAAGCTGTTCAATACACTGGGCCAACAGATCGCCGTATTTACCTACCCGGCGAAATCGAACGGCAGGCACCAGGTAGCTCTTCCCGTCCCTGGATTATCAAGGGGCGTGTATCTTCTTTCCCTCACTGTCGAGAACCAGGTTCAATCCTTGATGTTCTTCGTGCAGTAATCCGGGGCTTCCAACCGGACGGTAATTGCCCGTATTGCGGGGTGTTCGTACCTTCTTTCAAGATGTGAATAAACGCGGCAGGAGGATCTTCGGACCATGGAACGATTAACGATCTCTCAACGAGCCCTTCAAAAGATCGGCCTGGGTTCGGGTCCGCTTGCCTTCCTCGTCATCATGCTGTTGCCGACGCTCTCCGGTCTTGAACCGGTGGGACAGCGCATGCTGGCGGTGGCAGCATGGATGGCCCTGTGGTGGCTGACGGAAGCGATACCCATTGCCGTAACGGCCCTGTTGCCCCTGGTCCTCTACCCGGTCCTGCAAATCGCTTCGAGCAAGAGCACCGCGTCAACATACGGGGATCATCTCATCTTCCTGTTCATGGGCGGTTTTTTCATCGCCATCGCCATCGAGCACGTCAATCTTCACCGGCGCATCGCCCTCAATATCATCCGTATCATGGGAACCAGCCCTTCGCGACTCATCCTCGGTTTCATGATCGGCACCGCCTTTTTATCCATGTGGATATCCAACACCGCTTCCACCATGATGATGCTGCCCATCGCCATGGCCCTGACAAAAAGGCTCACGGAAAACCTGGAGCCGTAACCCGCGCGGCGCGTGACCGACACGTTCGGACTCGTCCTCATGCTAGGTATCGCGTGGTCGGCTTCAATCGGAGGCGTGGGAACACTGATCGGCACCCCCCCAAACCTGGTGTTCGCGGGATTCGTAAAAAAGCTCTTTCCCCGGGCACCGGAAATAACCTTTGCCAGGTGGCTGGAATTCGGGCTTCCGCTGGTGGCGATCTTTCTGCCTCTGGCCTGGCTCTACCTTACCCGCATCGTTCCGAAAATTCCCCTCCGCGTGTTGTTCCAGGATATTCAAACCGGTCCCGAGGTCATCCGCGAGGAACGGGAGCGATTGGGCCGCGTCACTACCGCCGAACGGCGCACTCTCGCGATATTTCTTCTCGCCGCGTTCTCCTGGATATTCCGGAGTCCCATCCATATCGGCGGGGTGAAGATTCCCGGGTTGACCATACTTCTTCCCGGCATCACCGACGCAACCGTCGCCATGTTTTACGGAATATTGCTATTTCTCATCCCACACGGGGGAAAAGATCGAGGGAAGCTCCTGCCCTGGAAAAAAGCCGTCTCCGATGTGCCGTGGGGCATCATTCTCCTTTTCGGCGGTGGGTTCGCCCTTGCATTCGGAATGGAGAACACGGGATTGACCACCTGGATCGGGTCTCACATCAAAGGCCTGACCAGCCTTCCTCTGTGGGTGACCGCCTTGATCATCGGGTTTACCCTGATGTTCGTGACCGAGGTTACGTCCAATACGGCGACGGTGACCATGCTGTTGCCGGTGGTGGCGGCTACGGCAATCGCTCTTGGACAGAACCCGCTGTTTTTCATGGTTATTGCCACCGTCAGCGCTTCGTTTGCATTCATGTTTCCTGTCGCAACGCCTCCCAACGCCATCGTGTTCGCGTCAGGCTGGGTGCGGATTCCGCAAATGGCACGGTTCGGTTTCTACCTGAACGTGTTCGGCGTCATGCTCGTTACGGGAATGATGTACCTTATCGGGTTGGGGATTTTCGGTATTGATCTTAACGCGCTGCCATCCTGGGCGATTCCATGAATCTCAAGTGGGGTTGCACGTCGTCCGCGTTCTTTCCCTCCGCGGGTTTCAGCGCAAATCCTTCGCCTTGACGACCCGGTTCCACAATTCCTTACCGTCGACATCATAGATGCGTATCGTCATGACCCGGTTTTTCCTGGGCCCGGTTATTTCAAGAACGGCAAAGTTTTGTTCCCCTACCAGCGTTCCGGGTACACGGAGGTAATTAGCTTCTTTGCTCGCATCATGGGAACCCGAGGTGAGGGGAGAAACCGTGAGATCGTACAAGGTATAGCTGCCGGCCCGCGGGAGAGCGGTCAATTCCGTATGATGGCGATCACCGGTCAGGAAGAGCACACCGCGCACCTGCTCTTTCGTGATCGCCTGGATGAGGCGGTTCCGTTCCTCTGGATACGTCGCGTAGTTCTCGTACCGGGAAACGGGATTCAATACCTGCCCGCCGATAGCAATAATCTTGAACGTGGCCTGGCTGGAAACCAGGGCGTCGACCAACCACTCGAATTGCTCCTCGCCGAGAATCGTACGCGGACCCGTCCTGCGCCGGTTCGGCGTCCGGTTGTACCGGTTGTCGAGGAGAAAGAACTGGACGTCGCTCCACTGAAACGTGGTCGTAATACCAGGCCTTCCATTCACGCCGAACGAAGGGTTCCCCCAGAACAACTTGAACGCTTCCAAGGTCATGTCCTTGTTCCACAACCCCCGGTCGCTGTTGTTCGGTCCAAAGTCGTGGTCATCCCAGATGGCATAGTGGTGAACCGATCCGAGGAAGGGCTGCATCTCCGGAATCGACCGGTCGTGGGTGTAGCGGTACGTAATCCCCGTCCAGGTGTTCCAGTCGGGTTCCCGCAGGTACATGTTGTCGCCGAGCCACAACATCATATCCGGATGCTTTTTGTACATGCTGCTGAATATCTTGTAATCGCCGCCGTAGGGTTTTCCCGGACGATCATACGGGTGATCGTTGATGTAGGCGCAACTCCCCACCGCGATTTTCACCGGCGGTGGATCAGTGCGCCATTGCCACAGGACCTGCGTCTGGAATTCCAATGGATACGGGCGCTCGACAAGATACCCGTTGATGTATAGCTCGTACTCGTACTGCCTACCCGGTTCGACCGTATCGGCGACGATCTTTGCAGTAAACGCGTCCTCCTTCCAGGTCCTGACTCGATTGGTAACGTGCGATTTTCCCGGGCTTCCTTTTTCCCAGTACCGCACATAGACTTCCGCAGGTTCATTGGTTTGTACCCAGAGGAGCGCTTCCCGCATCTCCGAGTAACACACCATGGGCCCGCACCGTAGCAGCTCCGGTTGAGCCGAGGCCGTTACTCCGGCGATCAACAGAAGGAACAGCAGATAGAAATTACGCCTGATGTGCATGGATGATTCACGTCGTTGTGAAGAGAAATATCAATCGTTTCGGGTCTATTCTTCCTTGCGAAGGTTCTTCATTTCGCTTTGGGTGCGAGCTTTTACGCGCAGGTCGACGTCGCGGTCGAACTCGTCCACGATTTCACCGACCACGACTTCGAGAACGTCTTCGAGCGATATGACCCCCGCGGTACCGCCGTATTCATCGACGACCACCGCAAGGTGTTCGCGGTCCTTTTGAAACAAGGTCAATAAGTCGGCGGCTTTCACCGTTTCCGGCACGAATAAAATCTCCTTTTGCAGGGACCGGATTGGTGAGTTTCCTTTTCCCTCGATGCTTGCAAACAGGATATCCCGGAGGTACACCACGCCGATGATATCATCCATGTCGTCCTGGTACAAGGGGATGCGACTGTAGGGCTTGTCTCTCACCAGTTCGAGTGCATCCTTGATCAGCGTCTCAGCCTGGAAGGCAAACACCACGGTCCTGGGGGTCATGATCTGGGAGGCCGTGGTATCGTTCAAACTGAAGATGCGGGAAATCAATCGCAACTCGTGTTCATCGATACTGCCTTTGATTTTTCCAAGGCGCGTGAGAAACGTAATGTCATCCTCGGTGATATCCGGGTGGACCGTCTCCCCCTTGGTCAAGGGGCGAAGGATAAAATCGATGACGGAGATCACCGGTTGCAACAGGATTGTGAGGTTCAAAACCGTGCGGGCAAAGAACAGGGATACTTTCAGCGCATGACGCTCGCCAATCGTCTTGGGGGTGATCTCGGCGAAGAGAATGATCATGAACGTCAGCACGCCGGAGAATATCCCGATCCCGACGGAATCAAACACCCGCTGCGAGAGAAGCCCGATGAGAAACGCGCCGCCGATGTTGGAGATGTTGTTAAGGATGACGATGGCGGAGATCGAGCGGTGGATATCCTGCTTGATCTTGAGCAACGTCTTTGCCTTGCGCGAGCCTTCGTCCGCCAGCTTGGCCACCGCGTGTTCTGAAGTGGAAAAAAGCGCGGCTTCCACGAAGGAAGAAAGGAAGGAAAGAACGAGAACGACCGCCGTGATGACAATCAGCAGTTCCATGATGTCACCACGCTCGTTCGTCGTTCAATATAAATGAAGGAGCGCCCATCAACTTGAGGGGGCCCGTGAGGAGGATTTTTTCCTGAACAGGCAGTGCGCATGCTTGGGATGGAACACCTTGGCTTTGTGGCACCAAACCGCCACTTCACGTCTGCAAGCACCCGTGGCATCCGGGTTTCCAAAGCCGGCATACCGGCACGAAAAATCACAGAAAAGGGGATAGCTTTCCATTGCTTTGCCACTCTGCTGTTTTGATCTCTTCGTCAATGTCCAACCTGCTTCTGTATTCTTATCGACACCGTGGTCGGAAAATTGTTCCACCTTCGGCAAATTGAAAGGAATCAGGATAGAAAACAACTCCACGCAATATTCTTGCATCACCCTTGTTGTTCACGACCCTGGATATTTCATGCTGCCTGCAATAACGCACAATCCCACCGTCATCCATAGGAGAACGAGAATTTCATGGTCCCCGAAATTATACTCCGCAAGGCCCGCAACCAGGAAACCGATAAATGCCGCGAGGGCGCCCAGTGCAAGTGTCCCGCGCAGGTTCCGTCGATACCGGCGCCAGAGCTTCCATTCCATTTTTCCGATCATGAAGAACATGAAAAGCACCGCAGCCGCTCCCAGTGCGCCGTGTGTCGCCAGGATATGAACGTAGGTGTTGTGCAAGTGGCATCCTTCCGCAGGGTCCTCCGGATGAGGAACGTACCGCCGGTAGATCTCGCACATGTGCGCATCGCCCACGCCCGTTAAAGGATAATCCTGCCATATCCGGAACCCCGTCCGTATCATGCGAATCCGGCTCATGTTGCTTCCAACCGTGGCGGTTTTCTTCGCCGCTTCCGTCGACGTCGTGAACATGTGGCTCACGCGTTCCATGAGCTTGGGCGGCGCCGCCACGAAAAACACGACCAGTATCACGGCAAGTACGGCGATGGCGCTGCGGTATTCCAGGATACCGATCACCACCAGGCCCACCAGGAATCCCAACCAGGCGCTGCGCGTCTCGGTGAGGACCAGGGAAAACACGATGGGAAGCAGCGCGGCAAGCCATCCCGATCGCTCGCGAACGGACATACCGGGTTTCAACGCTTGAGGAATGAACAGCAAGAGCAGCAGCATCTTGATACCGGCCGAGGTCATGTAGTGCTGGAAAATTGCAAGGCGGTCCTGGGTGTTGAAATAAAAGAGGACAATTTCCACGACGGAAAAAATCGCTGCTGCCAGCAATAACACGCGGAGAAAACGCAGTATTGCTTCTTTGTCCGGAAAAGCGACCGGTATGAAATACACGACGGCAAGCAGGAGCACACGGCGGGAAGTGTAAAATGCTTCGCCGGGATAGAGGGCAAAGATACACATGAGAAGCACAGCCAGGAGATACAGCCCGAAGGGCAGTTCCAGGCCGGTCCGCGCGATGATGCTTCGATCCCGATAGGCCATGACCAGGAACAACACGCAGGCAACCGCAAAGGCGAGCGAAGACAGCGCGATAGACACCAGCATGCCTGCCACCTGGATCACTACCGCCACGGCAAAGGAACGCCGGAGCCAGGGAGAAATCGGTTTCAAAGCCACCGCGGTTTCAGTCATTTGCGAAGATGATCACTACGTAATAAGCTGTCATCGGGGATCCTTCCGGCATGTTCGTTCATGAAGCGCCGCCGCACGGTGCCCCATCACGTTTTCGAAAACTGCATATCATGGAGACGCCGATACAGGCCATCGCTTTTTTCCATCAATTCCTCGTGCCGCCCGGTTTCGACGATTCTTCCCTTGTCCAATACGTATATCCGATCCGCGCGCCGGATCGTGGACAGCCGGTGCGCAATAACGATGCTCGTTCGCCCCTGCATGAGGTTTTCGATCGCTTCCTGGACAAGTTGTTCGGATTCCGTGTCCAATGAACTGGTTGCTTCATCCAGGATGAGAATCGGAGGATTTTTCAGTATTGCTCGCGCAATGGAAATGCGCTGGCGTTCGCCCCCGGAAATCTTTACGCCCCGGTCGCCGATAACCGTATCGTAACCCTTGGGAAAGGCCATGATGAAGTCGTGGGCGTTGGCCGCCCGCGCCGCACGTTCCAGTTCTTCCTGGGAGATATCCGTAACGCCATAAGCGATATTGTTGCGGACCGTGTCGTTGAAGAGGATGGTTTCCTGCGTAACGATACCCATTTTGCCCCGTAGCGACTCGATGCGTATCCGCCGCACATCCATTCCATCGATGGTAATAGAGCCCTGAACGACGTCATAGAATCGCGGGATAAGGTCGACGAGCGTCGACTTCCCCGCACCGCTGGGCCCCACGATCGCCACGACCTCGCCCACCTTGATAAGCATGTTGATATCCCGAAGGACGTAATCGCTCGTATCGTACTTGAATGCCACGTCATGAAATTCGATACGGTCCCTGAACGCCTGGAGTTCGACGGCATCGGTCGCGTCCATGATGCGGGGCTGTATATCCAGGAGATCGAAGACGCGTTTCGCGCCCGCCATTCCCTCACCCAGGCTGCCGAACATCTGCCCGAAGAATTTCATCGGCTGCAGCATCTGGAGCATGGCAAAAATATACGCCACGAAAACTCCGGGCGGAATACCGGAATCGCCGGAAAAAATGAGCGTTCCCATGAACCACAAGATGACGACCACCACCAACACGCTGATGAATTCCGTCAGGGGCGAACTCAATTCCCGCCTGCGCACGATGCGTACGAACGTCCGGTAGTACCGCTCGTTGAAAGCCTTGAACTTGTTGATCTCGAATTTCTCCATGCAGAAGGCTTTGACTATCCGCATTCCGGCAAGGGTCTCGTCCAGGATGGCCGTGAGATCGGCCATGGTTTCCTGGAGACGGGTGCTTTCGCGCTTCAGGTAATCGGCAATACGCGCCAGCATCAAGCCAGTGAGGGGAATGACCAGGATCACGATGAGCGTGAGCTGCCAGTTGACGATGAATAAGAACGCCAGGTAGAAAAGGATCTGGGGCGGATCACGAAACAAGCTGTTGATTACGGCGATGACGGTGTCGTTGACGATCCTGACATCGTTGGTGATGCGGGACATCAGTGTCCCTTTCCGCGCTTCGGTGAAGTACGAAAGCGACAACCGGTGGAGATGCTCGTAAAGGTCTTGGCGCAGGTCCCGGATAATTCCTTGCTCCGCGGTAGCCATGACGTACGTCTGAAGGTACCGGAAGAAATTCTTGAAAAAGAAACTTCCGAGAATAATAAGGCAGATGTACCGCAACGCATCGAGCCGCGGCATGGAATTGATCCAGTTGTTCATGTACGCGAGAGCAGCTTCCTTGAAGTTGTCCAGCGTTACCGGATCCGGAACAGGGGTGGCCGTGGCAGGCACGGCGGTAAAAAGAACGTTGATGAGCGGGATGACGAGCACAACCGCCACCATGTTGAAAATGACGAACAGCATCATGAAAAACGATGCTACGCCCAGATGAAGGCGGTAGGGGAAAATATACCGTGTGATTCGCCAGAAAGATTTCATTGTTCATGCCGCGCACCCGGAGTGCACCTGGAGCGCTTCTCAAGATACAAAGTACCCCCCTATTATTCATCATGAAGTGTTTCTCCGCGCCCCCTCATTTTCAACTGTCTTTCGGCTTTGGAACAATGCGATGAATTTTTACCCCCCGCCGAAGGCATTTTCTCATTGAAAAACCAAAAAATACCAGTATAATAGAAGTTTGGGATTCGCACTTTGCGGCGAGGGTGAATCAACACCCCCATGTAAATCATCTAACGTGTATGCCGGATTTATCCAGCTCAGTAAAACTACCCACAACAAGGATCTACGAATGCTCTCTTCCATCAAAACACTGAAACCTTTTCTGACGATCATAACCGTCTTCCTCCTGGCTTCCTGCGGCTCCCAGGGCCAGGAAGAAAGCAAGCTCGTTTCAAATGCTTGGGTGGAGTTCAAGGTCGCCGCTGACCGGTACGACTCTTTGCAAGCAGCGATCAAGAAACTGGAAAACGAAGACCCCGAGCTACAGAATAATCCGGCTTTGCTCAGCGCCCGGCTGAAGGACAACATGACCGACATCCGCGCCATCTACCAGGCTATTCCTGCAAAAGCCCAACCCGCGCTTTCCGATATACAGGAAATCGACCAATACAACCGGGACGACCTGCACTATCTCAAGCTCGCTGCCATTTCCACGGGTAAGAACGACATCGCTTTGGAAATCAACAAGAAGCTCCTGACCTTCGATCTCCCGCCTGATTCCACGGTGCAAATCAAACTGGAGACCGCCCAGATACTGGCCATGAATGGCAAGGCAAAAGAGGCGGAATCCTATCTCGGCGATGATGTCTTGAAATCCGCAGGCATTGTCGAACAGTCCCAACTTTTCGGCAACCTTTCCCGTGGATACATCGAGAGCGGCGACCTTGACAAGGCCAGGGAATATGCCATCAAGGCAACAAAAGCCCTGAAAACCTACCAGGTTCAATCCGACGACGTTTTGAACAAGCAACAGGATGAAAAACAACGCCTCCAGCAGCGCATCATGCAGTACCGGTATTTTGCCAACCAGTACAGTCAGCTTGCCACGTCATTAGTTGCGGAATTGAACGCCAAGGGACGAAAGGACGACGGAGCGGCACTCCTTAAACAGATGCAGTCCATTGTCGGTAATGACACCCTATGGAGCCAGACAGAAAGCATCATCAAGAATGATGTCGCCCAGAAAGAGAAGGAACTCTCTTCCCTGAACAAACCCGCT
>JAJRXL010000070.1 GCA_024276335.1 Bacteroidota bacterium | reverse complement strand
GAACGTGAAGTCCCCGCCGAGGGTGCCCCGGTCAGCCATTCGTATTCCGGCATCGAAGAAATGCTGCGTGGGACCGCCACCCAGTCGTCGCATTTCCCCCGCGTTGTCGATGTAATCCCGGGTGTCAAGCGTGAGGTCGATAGAGAGCCGGTACAGCCTGCCCGCGTTGACGGCGGGGTTGTCGCGGAACGCCCGGTCGCGTGAAAACAGGCTCCAGTCAGCGTTGACGTCCGCGTTCTCGTACTGCCGTTGTTCCCAGGTGAGGGAAGCATTCACCACCGGCAATACGTCGCCCGAAACGGCGGCACGCCAACCGGTTTCGTAGAAGTAATCCCGGAAATCCCACCGGGCGACCAGGTTGGTCAGGGTAGTATTGAAGCCGCTCCATTGTTCGCGCTCCCGGTCGATCCAGGAGAGACGTCTGAACCCGGAGAGATCCACCTGGATTGGCGAAGCGCGCCCGAACCGCATCGACGCCGTTCCTTCCAGGCTTGTCCGCCGGTCGTCGATGCCGTACCCGGGCTCGATGGACAGGGACCTCAGCCAGGAGCGGCGGTTGGTATAGCTGAACCGGCCGGCCAGGAAGTGCCCCTGCACGCGGTTGAAACCGTACAGGCCGAGGATGCCGGGCACGTGGACGTACACGTCGCCGGACTGGAACGTCTGCCCGAAGATCGGGCTCGACCACGTGATCTCGTTGCGTTTCTCCTGCATTGCCGCCTTGACGCTGTCGCCTTTTTCGTACGCTTCCAGTTCCTTCGGCGTGTTGGGGATGAGAGCTTCCCGCGCCCAGTACAGGGAATCGCGCTCGTCGGCCTCGGGCAGCACCTTGATGACGACCCGGTCGAAGAAATCATCCCCAATGCCCTCGTTGATGTGGTAGTCCTGCAAAACGCTGTACGCTTCGAGGCGGAGTTTCAACTGGATGATGAAGCTCAGGGAAATTGTGCCATCGATGGCCACGTCCACAGGCATCCAGAAATCGCCGAAGCGCGCGAACTGCTGGCGGAATCGAAGCGAATCGATGAATTCCGGCATGGCGGCCTCGTCCGGTCGCAGGTCCACGCGCACCAGGGCGAACGACTTGTCCGCGATGTAGAGGTCGCCGGTCACAAGGGGATCGTCCTCCGACCGGGGGAAGACATGAATCCGGAACACCGCGTCATCGCCCAGGCTCGTTGTATCGAGCAGCCGGTAGTAATAGGCTTCGAGGCCCGCGTCCGAGATGGGGCCGATGACCTGTTTCCCGATCTCGAACCGGTCCGCCGAGAAATCCATGATAAAGAACTTGCTGATCATGGTATTGCTCCGGGACGTGATGAAGCTGGTTTGTTTGCGGGCCTTGATTATCTCTTTGTACCGGTCGGGGCGCGCCCAGTAGGCGTCGGTGCGGGTTTCCATGACGCTCGTAAAACTGGAATCGGAAATGCTGTTCACCGCGATGCCTTCCATCTTGTCCACGTCGAAAACCAGCTTCGTGTGGGCGGTGAGCGCGTAATCCCGCAACGAGTCCTTGCGCCTTTTCTTCGCCTCGATGGCCTTTCGGATGATTGCCACGGCCGCGTCCTCGTTGGGGTTGACGGTGATCACGGGGAAAGGAATGGGCCGGGGAGCGAGCGCGACGTCAAGGATTTCGCCGCCGTTCACGGGGCGCACTTCCGTGCCGTATCCCAGGTAGCTGAAAACCAGCGTGTGCTCCCCCTGCGGGAGATGAAGGATAAATGCTCCCCGGCGGTCGGTAGTTGTTCCGCGGGTCGTGTTCTGGACGCGGATGTTGACGAAGGGAAGGGGATCGCCGGTTTCCGCGTCCCGCACCGTGCCCCGTACCGTCCGGGGCTGCGACCACAGGGCGCTGCCGAGTACCAGGAACAGCAGGGGAATGATGCGGATGGATGTCGTCATGGCTTCTGGCTCGATGAGTGATGAAAACCGTTATCAATACACTGAAAGTACGAAAGAATCAGGGAACCGGGAGTTATGGTACGGCGGACGGGCAGAAAAGTTGTCCCCGATGGGTGCGCAATTCTCTCTGCCTTGTTTTCCGTCGGACGCACAGGTATATTTTATGTCTGGTTTGATTTTTTTCAAAGGTACATGGAAAACATAAGAAACTTCTGCATCGTTGCGCACATAGATCACGGGAAATCCACCCTGGCCGACCGTATGCTTGAATCCACCGGGACCATCACACGGCGCGAAATGCAGTACAACCAGGTGCTGGACGACATGGCCCTGGAGCAGGAACGGGGCATAACGATAAAACTCCATGCGATAAAGATGGAGTACGAGTCCGGAAGCGGAAAGCGCTACGTGCTCAATCTTATCGACACGCCTGGCCACGTGGATTTTTCCTACGAAGTATCGCGTTCGCTCAATGCCTGCGAGGGCGCTATCCTGGTAGTGGACGCCACGCAGGGGGTCGAGGCGCAAACCATCAGCAACCTGTACATGGCCATCGACGCGGGGCTGGAGATCATCCCCGTCATCAACAAGGTGGACCTGGCCAGCGCCATGATCGATACGGTTTCTAACCAGATCATCGACCTCATCGGATGCAGCGAGGAAGACATCATCAAGGTGAGTGCCAAGTCGGGCGAGGGCGTGGACGAGGTGTTGGAAGCCGTGGTGGAAAAGATTCCACCGCCCTCCGGCGACCCGGACGCTCCCCTGCGCGCCCTGATCTTCGATTCCGTGTTCGACAACTACCGGGGCGCGGTCAGCTATATCCGCGTGTTCGACGGTACGATGAAGGAAAACCAGAAAATTCGATTCTTCAGCACGGGCAAGGAGTTCGAGGTGGAGGAAGTTGGCGTGCTCCTGATGAAGCGACGCCGCACGGGTGAATTGCGTGCAGGCGAGGTGGGCTACCTCATTCCCGGAGCCAAGGACGTGCGCGATACCAAGGTGGGCGACACGGTGATCCTGGTGGATAATCCCGCCGCAGAACCGTTGCCGGGGTACAAGGAAGTGAAACCCATGGTGTTCAGCGGGTTGTATCCCTCGGTGAGCGAAGAGTTCGAGGAACTCCGCGACGCCCTGCAGCGGTTGTGCCTGAACGACTCCGCCATCCAGTTCGTCCCGGAAACCTCCGTGGCTTTGGGCTTCGGGTTCCGGTGCGGGTTCCTCGGCCTGCTTCACATGGAGATCGTGCAGGAGCGTCTGGAGCGGGAATTCAAACAGAACATCATTACAACCGTCCCCAACGTCGAGTACAAGGTCGTGCTGAAAAGCACAGGCGATGTCGTGCTGGTGGACAACCCGTCGGAGATGCCGGAGCCGGGTGACATCGATCACGTCGAGGAGCCGTACGTGCGGGCGTCCATCATCGTACCGTCGGATTACGTGGGCAACGTCATGAAGCTGTGCATGGACCGGCGGGGCGAATACAAGAACACGACGTACCTGGATCCCACGCGCGCCGACATCCATTATGAATTACCGCTGGCGGAAATCATCTTCGATTTTTACGACAAGCTGAAGTCCATCACCCGCGGCTACGGCTCGCTCGACTACGAGCTGCTGGAATACCGCGAGTCGGACCTGGTCAAGCTGGACATCCTGCTGAACGGCGACAAGGTGGATGCCCTGAGTACGATCGTGCACCGCTCGAAAGCTTACTGGTACGGGCGCAAGCTCTGCCACAAGCTGCGGTCGCTCATTCCCCGCCAGATGTTTGAAATCGTCATACAGGCGGCCATCGGGAACAAGGTCATCGCACGGGAAAGTATCAAGGCGCTGCGGAAAAACGTGACGGCGAAGTGCTACGGCGGGGACATCAGCCGCAAGCGCAAGCTCCTGGAAAAACAGAAGGAAGGCAAGAAGCG
>JAJRXL010000069.1 GCA_024276335.1 Bacteroidota bacterium | reverse complement strand
CATTCCTCGCTTTTTCGATATGTTCAATGATGGCTTTTTCGTGACTGGTGTCGCGAATGTTCTGTGTGTTAATTTGTGAAATTCAACCGCGTGAGACATTTCCCATCTCTCGTTATTCTTATCCTGGCCACAATGCTCTACGCCGGTTGCCAGGATACCCCCACGGACGCTGGTTATGGAGCCTTACCTCCCGGCGATATCCTCCAGATGGTAACCCTGGATAGCCGCACGCACCCGCTGACCGTGGAGACCGGTACGTTTCGCCACGTCATGTCCCATCAGGCGAGTACCTTTCTCTCTCTCGGTTCCGCGGATGGATATGAAGCCCGCATTCTCCTTCGTTTTAATATTTTTCCCGATTCCATCGGTGAGCGTGGAACCATCCGTTCGGTGAAATTCGGATTAAAACCCTCCGGATACGGGATCAATCGTACCGGCACATTCGCGTTTACCTGCCGGGAAATCACCAGTAGCTGGACCAGCAGCGGGTTCACCGCCGATTCCATCGCATCGCTGTCCCTCGCTCCTGGCCCGGCAGGGCGATTCCAGGGCACTGTGGACACTAGCTGGATCAGCGTGGAACTCGACACCGCGCTGGGCCGCAAGTGGCTTGTCCAGGCGGAAGACGGTGACACGCGTGATATCCTGGGAATATTTCTCGAACCGGACGCGGGCACCCGAAGCATTCATGCGTTCTACTCCGCTTCCGACATCGAGTATGCTCCCCAGTTGACGATTATCTGGGAGAACAATTCGAACCTCGACACCATTGCAACGAATTTTCTCGACGATACATACACGATCAGCGGACCCGCTCTCGATCCCAACGAACTTAACGTGCAAGGCGGGCTTGCCGACCGCGCTTTTCTCTCTTTCGATCTCACGGATATCCCCGTCGGCTCCATCGTTAACAGCGTGGAGGTCTTTGTCACGCTCGATCCCGCGCGGACGGTCAAGAACTATCGCGGAGTTGATTCGCTTCTCGTTGTCGAACGTCTGGGACCGAAGATGGATTCATTGGCGGGTACTGCCGCCCTTGGCAGATTCCGGGACACTACCGGTGTTTTCGTTTTTTACGGAACCCCTCTCATCCAGGCCGTGCAGAGGTGGGTAAATTATCCACAGCTCAATTACGGGTTCATCATCCGCTCTTTTAACGAGGACAGCGACATTGATCGCTACGGTTTATTCGGCGCCGACGCCGATTCCCTAACCCGTCCCCGCATCAAGATTCTTTATACGAAGCAATTATAAACCCAATCGTGATCCGCTACGCATTCTTCACCATTGTTGTTTTGACGTCCTGCTTGCACGCACAGAACGGCTCCACCGTGCTCTCGCGCTACGGCATCGGCGAACTATCCCTCGGAATGACGGTGCGGCAAACGGGTCTTGGTTCCATCGCCGCCCCCGTGCTCTCCTCGTATGACATCAACCAGGTGAATCCGGCCGGATGGACGACCCTGCGCGCGACTCGGATCCAATTGCAGGTCTCGGTGGAACAAACATCCACCGCCTTTGGCAACACGAACACCTCCCGTCTGACTTCAGCCATACAGGGTTTGCAACTAGCAGTACCCTTGCTGCCTAAACACGGCATCACCTTCGTGCTTGGATTTCTTCCCGTCTCCCGGATCAACTACAAGATTCACAAGACGACTATGGTCGACGATCAGCCGGCAGATGCCAAATATACCGGCACGGGGGGGCTCAGCCTTGTCCGCTTTGGAAGCTCGTATCGCCCGGTTTCCTGGCTGCATCTTGGAGCGTCTTTCGAATACCTGTTCGGTTCCCTTTCACGCGTCGCGGCTGTTGATTTTTCTTCCGCAAATTACCACGACACCAATCAAGAATTGGTGATTTCCCACGGCGGCGCACGGGGGACGCTCGGTTTTGTACTGAGCGCCCTACCGGGCTTAAACGTCGGCGCCAGTGTCTCCACGGCCAGTCGAATCACGGAAGACCGCACGCTTCAGCTTTCATACGTGGATCGAGACACGACCCTGAAAACCGGGACGGGGAAATTCGATATCCCCGCTTCATTCCACGTTGGTGTTACGTACCAACTGGGAGCAAGATGGATGATCGGAACGGAATACAGCGGACAGGACTGGAGCGCCACGGTGCATGATAATCCGGAACAATATCGCCTGCGAAACATGTATACTATTGCTGCCGGAATCGAATACCAACCATCATCTGACCTGGCAGCCTCGTTTTTCGACCGGTTTGCATACAGATTCGGAACGTATTATCGGGCTACGAATGTTGAAATTAATGGAAATGCGATCACTGAAACGTTCATCACCACGGGATTCGGTTTCCCCATCGGCACTTACACACGCGGCGACATTGCCCTTTCGTATGGATGGCGCGGAACCAGGGATGCTCCAACGGGTTATGACTCGATTTTCCGTGTTTATTTCTCGATCAGCGCCG
This sequence comes from Bacteroidota bacterium, assembly GCA_024276335.1. Taxonomy (GTDB): domain Bacteria; phylum Bacteroidota; class Ignavibacteria; order SZUA-365; family JAADGX01; genus JAADGX01. The sequence goes on along the minus strand of JAJRXL010000069.1, from coordinate 5,408 downwards.
GTGAACTGTGGTTCCAAACCAGGCCGGGCAGTGAGTAAAATCTGGAAGGAGAGATTGCCATGAAACGCCTTGTCATAATAACCGTTCTCCTCTGCGGGCTTGTTGGCGGCGCCGGGCCCGGCTTGGCCCAGGGAAATGGAAATACGGCCGTTGGAGGGGATGACTCGAAGCTCTTGCAAAAATGGAGCTTGTTCCTGGAATATGCCAAGATCAACGATGGCGTCGAGGCGCTGAAATACGGATGGCAGATCCTGCAATCCAATCCCTCGCGGTTCAAAACGCTGCATCGTCGAATGATGAAAATCTATGCGGGCTTCCTCGATTCGAATCCCGAGAGTCCGATGCGCGAGGGATGGCGGGACAGCCTGCTCATCGTGGTTGATGATGCGATCAAGACGTTCCCCGACCGTGCCCCACGGTATTGGTTGCGAAAAGGATACTACCTCGAAGCCTATTTCGACGGCAAGGAAGAAGACGCCTTGAAGGCTTACGAAAACGGCGTCGGCGAGAAGTATGATGAGGCGGATCCTTACTACCTCCTCCGCATGGCCATCCTCTACGCGAAGTTCAAGGACGACAACCCCGACTACGAAGCCCGTCTCATTGCCGTATCCCGTGCCATCCTGAAAAAAGATCCTAACAACGAGACGGCGCAATCACTGTTGAAATCCTCGATTACTGATCCCGATCAATATATTGCCGTGCTTCGCGACGCCTACCAGGCGGACCCCAACAATGTCCAGAAGCTCTACGATCTCGCTATCGGATTCGTGGAAATGGCCAAGGATCATGACAGCGCCTACGTGTATTTCAAGAAACTCACGGAATTGAAACCCGACGTGTTCAACTACTGGTATCGCCTCGGTATCAGCGCCGCTTACCTCGAAAAATACAGTGAGGCGGAACGAGCTTTTCTGGAAGCTTCCAAGCTGGACCCTTCCTCTCGCGACATCTGGATCAACCTGGCCAGGAACGCGTTCAATCGCAACAGCTATCCCAAGACCCGTATGTACGCGGAGAAAGCGTTGAAGATCAACCCCAACGACGGGGAGGCGTACATGCTCATCGGCCAGGCTTACGCGGAACAAGTGCGTTCGTGCGTTATGAAAAGAGGGGGATGGGATAAAGTCACGTTTGACGATCGCGTCGTAACCAGGCTTGCCATTAACACGTTTAAACGGGCCGCCCGCGATAAGACAGTGCGGGACCGCGCGAATGGAAAAATCGAGGAATGGAAGACACTTCTTCCCTCCCGCGCTGATCTGTTCGTGCGCCACCTCAGCCCCGGCGACATCTACAAGCCGAAAGACGCCTGTTACTCCTGGATCAACCGCAACGTGAAACTGTAGGACCCGCATGACCATGATAGCGCTGGCTTCCGATCATGCCGGATACTCCTTCAAGGAGCGAACCAAAGAGCTCCTGAATGAGCTCGGGTACTCCTGGAAAGATTATGGGACCCATTCTTCCGAGCGAACGGACTACCCGGACTACGCCCATACCGCCGCGCGCGGCATCACGTCCGGAGAATGCGACCGCGGAATCTTCATCTGCGGCAGTGGGATCGGGATTGGGATGGCGGCAAACAGGCACCCGGGCATCCGTGCCGCCATGTGCCAGATCGTGGAGGCCGCCCGCCTTTCCCGGCTCCATAACGACGCCAACGTGCTGACACTGGGCGAGCGACTTATCGACTGGAATACCGCCGAGGAGATGATCCGTGTCTGGCTGGAGACGCCGTTTGAAGGCGGACGGCACGTGGAACGAATACGCAAGATTGAACTCTGAACATTAAAGCCCTTTGTTTCCCCGTCCGGCGACATCAGACGGACGACCATATTCACAATCACAAACCTCTTAATCCGTCATGGAACATTTAGTCCAATCCGATCCCGAAATATACCAGATCGTCGAAAAGGAAATCGAACGACAGGTTACCAGGCTCCAGTTGATCGCCTCGGAGAATTACGCCAGTCCCGCCGTCCTGGAGACAGCCGGAACCGTGTTGACGAACAAGTATGCCGAAGGTTACCCGGGAAAACGCTATTACGGGGGCTGCGAGTTCGTGGACATGGCCGAAAACCTCGCCAAGAAGCGCCTTGCCGAATTATTTGACTGCGAGTACGTCAACGTGCAACCGCACTCGGGTTCCCAGGCCAACCTGGCCGTGTACCTCGCCTACGTCAAACCGGGCGATACCGTGCTGGGCATGAGCCTCGCCCACGGCGGTCACCTTACGCACGGTTCGCCGGTCAATTTTTCCGGCAAGCTTTACAATATCGTTTCCTACGGTGTCAGTCGGGAGACAGGTGCCATCGACTTCTACGAGGTCGAGGACGTTGCCCTGCGGGAAAAACCGAAGATGATCATCGTCGGGGGTAGCGCGTATTCCCGCAACATCGACTACGAGGCCTTTCGGCATATCGCCGATAAAGTCGGCGCCTTCCTGTGGGCGGACATCGCTCACCCGGCCGGTCTCATTGCCAATAAACTTCTCAACGATCCCCTGCCCTGGTGCGACGTGGTTACGACGACGACTCATAAAACGCTTCGCGGCCCCCGCGGCGGCGCGATACTGATGGGCAAGGACCGGGAGAATCCCTTCGGCGTTGTCGCGCCCAAGTCCGGACGGGTGAAAATGATGTCGGAGCTGATAGACAGCGCCGTCATGCCGGGAGCGCAGGGCGGCCCGCTCATGCACATCATCGCGGCGAAAGCGGTCGCGTTTCGAGAAGCCCTGCAACCGTCGTTCCAGGCTTACGCCGAGCAAATCATCAAGAACTCCCGCGCGCTTGCAGAAGCGCTGATGAAGCGGGATTTCAATATCGTTTCCGGCGGTACGGATAACCATCTCATGCTTGTTGATCTCCGGAACAAAAACATTACAGGCAAGCAGGCTGAAAACGCCCTGGAAAAGGCCGGAATCACGCTCAACAAGAACATGGTGCCGTTTGATGACAAGTCGCCTTTCGTTACCAGCGGCATCCGCATCGGAACGCCGGCGGTGACGACACGGGGCATGAAGGAACAGGACATGGAATTCATCGCGCACAAGATCGACGAGGTTCTTGAAAACCTGGAAAACGATAACCGGCTCGAAAAAATACGGGCGGAGGTCAACGACTTTTGCAGGGAATTCCCCTTGTATGCCGATCTCTGATCGCCCTCCGGCGACAAGCATGTTTACCGCGACCGTTTTCCCGACGGAAACGGTCGTTTCGTTTTTGCACCGACATCCCCGAGCGGAATGAGAGACGGTCCCCGTATCAATTGCCACAATTTTCGTAACTTTTGCGATGAGTCTCTTGCACCGAGGTGGTCTTTTATTCGCCGTGATGAAATAACACCCTTTCAATGACAGACGAACACGAACAGATCGACGTGCCAGGCTCCGGAGATGTACCGAGACCGGAATCCGAGACTGGCCCCGAACCTGAAGTCACTTCGGGGGATGAAGAGATTTCATCCTCGGGGAAAGAAATGTCTTTCCTCGACCACCTTGAAGAACTCCGCTGGAGGATCATCTGGTCGCTGGTTGGAATCGTGGCCGGGGCTGCCATCATTTGGATATTCAAGGATTACGTCATGGACGATTTCCTTCTTCGTCCCGCCATCAAGTACAACATCAAGCTTCAAAACCTGCGTCCGTTCGGCCAGGTCTTTCTCTACATGCAAGTGGCGCTCATGGGAGGCGCCATCATCAGCATTCCGAACATCCTGTATCAATTCTGGCGTTTCATCTCGCCCGGCCTGTATTCCCATGAACGGAAATACATTTCGTCCATCGTCATCTTTTCGTCCCTGTGTTTCCTGGCGGGAGTGGCGTTTGCATACTGGGTACTGATGCCGACGGCGTTCAAGTTCTTCGCCTCGTTCGGCAGCGAGAACATCGAGAACATCATCGCCATCGACGAGTATTTCAGCTTCCTGCTCAGTGTCATGCTCGGCGCGGGACTCGTGTTCGAAATGCCAATGGTGTCGTTTTTCCTGTCCAAGCTGGGAATATTGACTCCGGACTTCATGCGGAAATACCGGCGCCATGCCGTGGTCATCATTTTTATCGCGGCCGCCATCCTGACCCCCGGCACCGATCCCATCAGCCAGATCATGCTCGGAATACCGCTGGTTCTCCTTTATGAAATCAGTATCTATATTAGTAAAGTTTCGTACAGGAAAAGGAAAGCGCGGAGCAGAACCGATGAGGAAGAGTAAGGTGGAACCGTGGAATCCATAGTACGCCTCCGGCAAATAACGGCGCCGATAAGCAACGAGCTCAAAACGTTCGAGCGCTCGTTCAAGACGGCCATGCAATCGCAGGTGGGCCTCGTCGATATCATAACCCGATACATCATCCGCCAGAAGGGCAAACGCGTGCGTCCCATCCTCGTCCTGCTGACGGCGGCGGCTTGCGGCGGCATCAACGAACGGAGTTACCGGGGGGCGATCCTCGTAGAACTGCTCCATACCGCGACCCTCGTCCACGACGACGTGGTCGATGGGAGCATGGTGCGCCGGGGGCTGGCTTCCATCAATGCCATCTGGAAAAACAAGATATCCGTCCTCATGGGAGATTTCCTCCTTTCCCGCGGGCTCATCGTCGCCATGAGCAACGGGGACTACGATTTCCTGGAAACGACGACCGAGGCGGTTCGGCGCATGAGCGAAGCCGAGCTCCTGCAAATCCAGAAAATGCGAAAATTCCAGATCGACGAAGAGACCTATTTCCGGATCATTTCGGACAAGACCGCCGCCTTGCTTTCTACGTGTTGCGAGATCGGCGCGGCCAGTGCCACCGACGACCCCGAACTGCGATCGCAGATGAAGCAGTACGGGGAAAACATCGGCATCGCGTTCCAGATCCAGGATGATCTCTTCGACTACATCGGGAAGGAATCGACCGTGGGCAAACCGGTCGGTGCGGACATGAAGGAAAAGAAACTTACGCTCCCCCTGATTCACGCTATGAACGCCGCTCCTCGAAAAGAGGTCCGCGCTGTCCTGCGCTTGATGAAAAACGGGCTGCCGAAATCCGACATCCGGAAAATCGTGGAATTCGTCGAAGCGTACCAGGGAATAGCGTATGCCCGCCAACGCGCCGAGGAGTACATCGCGCGGGCCCGGAAAAACCTGGCCTGTCTCGATCCATCGCCCGTGAAAACTTCGCTCGAAGATATCACCCATTTTGTTATTCAGCGCACGCGTTAAAACCCCGCTTTGTCCAAACAGATGAGGAAACCTGACGGTATGTACAAGAGATGCTTGATCCTGGCCGTTACAATGGTGCTAGCGGTTTCCGCCTTCGCCCAGGAACAACCGCTGCGCCCCATGACCTTCGAGGATATGTTCTCGTTCGGCAGGGTATCCGATCCGCAGATTTCGCCGGACGGCAAGTACATCTGCTACGTGGT
>JAJRXL010000068.1 GCA_024276335.1 Bacteroidota bacterium | reverse complement strand
TGGATGGCCTGGAATTCGCAAATCGGCTTCCCGAACTGCTCACGCTGCTTCGAGTACTCCAACGCGGCTTCGTAGGCTCCCTGCGCGTTTCCAAGTGAGAGAGCAGCGATGGAGATGCGTCCGCCGTCCAGCACTTGCATGGCTTGTCGAAATCCTTCCCCTTCCTTGCCGATGAGATTCTCCGCAGGGATACGAACATTTTCCAGCAGCAGGGAAGACGTGTCGCTTGCGCGCATACCCAGCTTGTTCTCTTTTTTCCCGCTGGAGAAACCAGGCATCCCTTTTTCCACGATAAACGCGGAGACTCCCCCGTGCTTGCGCTCCTTTGGGTCCGTAACGGCAAGAATAACGTAGGTTTCGCCGACGGTCCCGTGCGTGATAAAATTCTTGCTTCCGTTCAGGATCCATTCGCCGTCTTCTCTCACGGCCGTGGTTCGCAGGCCCCCCGCATCACTCCCCGAACCGGGTTCGGTCAAACCCCATGCGCCGAGTTTTTTTCCGGTAGCCAGGTCCGGCAAGTACTTGTTCTTCTGTTCCTCGGAGGCATGGTAGTAAATATGCCCGGTGCACAGGGAATTATGGGCGGCAACACCCAATCCAATGGATGGATCCACGCGGGCAATCTCATCGATAATGGCGACGTACTCGACATACCCCATTCCCGCGCCGCCATATTCCTCAGGAATAAACACCCCCAGGAACCCCATTTCCCCCATCTTTTTGAAGATTTCCACGGGGAATTGCTGGGTTTCATCGTATTCCATGATATGCGGGCGAATTTCATTTTCGGCAAAATCCCTCGCTGCCCGCTGAATGAGTCGTTGTTCCTCGCTAAACTCGAATTCCATTGCGTAAACTCCAGAAAATAGTGAATTACAGATACTGAAACAGGATTGCGCTGATCAGTAACTCCCCGCCCGGACCCGCGCGCGGCGGTAATGCTCAATTATCGCCACGGCCGCATCGTAAGGCGTCTTCACCCTCTCGATAACATCAGGTGCAAATCGCTCCAGGATCTCCAGGCGTTCGGGCGACCAGAGATCGACGTGCAGCCGTAAATCGACAAGCTCCTTGATACGTTCCATCAAGCGGTTCTGCCGACGGATCTTGAGCTGCCCGGTTTTAAGCCCGAATTCACGGTGTCGCGAGATCAACTCCGCCACGCCGTCGACACCTTTTCCTTCCTGAGCAACGGTCTGGATGATTTCCGGGCTCCACCCGTTACTTGCGGCTTTTAACTGCAGGATGACTTGTATGGACATAACAGCTTGATCCGCACCCTCGCGATCAGCCTTGTTGAGGACAAAGAAATCTGCAATTTCCATCAATCCTGCTTTCATTGCCTGTATGGAATCCCCCGATTCGGGCACGAGGACAACGACGGTCGTATCCGCCGTTTGGGCAATGTCAAGCTCGGATTGCCCCACACCCACGGTTTCGATAAAAATCATGTCAATGCCCGCGGCATCCAGGATATCGGCGGCTTCATACGTCTTGCGCGACAAGCCGCCGAGACTCCCACGCGTCGCCATCGACCGGATGTACACCCCTTCGTCGAGCACGGAATCCGTCATGCGCACGCGGTCACCGAGCAGGGCTCCTCCGGTAAACGGACTGGTGGGGTCCACGGCAATGATTCCCACGGTTTTCCCTTCGTTCCGGTAAAACCTCGTGAGCCGGGTTGTCAGAGTGCTTTTTCCCGCCCCGGGAGGGCCCGTTATACCGACACGATACGCCTTACCGGTATAAGGGAATAATGCACCCATGATCCGGTCCGCTTCCGGATAATCGTTCTCGATATAGGTAATCGTCCGCGCGATCGCGCGTCGATCTCCCGATGTTACACTATCAATGATTTCCTTGATATTAATCACTATTTCCCGTGAATCGGTGGGCGAAGCAGCCAGAATAAACTACTGAAACACGGGTTCACAGACAAGGTGCATGACACAAAAGCGGTGCATGACAAAAGCGGTGCATGACACAAAAGCGGTGCATGACACAAAAGCGGTGCATGACACAAAAGCGGTGCATGACACAAAAGCGTGCAGCAGGCCTGCACGCCTTCCGGAACGACGCGCTAGCCGAAAAAGGACCGGGGATGCACCTTGCGGCACATCCCCGGCGGTCCTAAAACTCCCCAAACGTTACATGCGCATCAGGGGTGAAACGAAAACGCTGTGGGAATACGTCCATTCAGATATGAGAGGATCACGGTTCTCAACTGAGCCGGATCCTGTGTCCATCCGATCTGGGCAGCCACTTCTTCCCACGGAATAAACACTTCACGGAACATTCCCCACTGGTTGATAACCAATCGCAGAACCATGTCATCAGTCAGGTCAAGCTCGGCGCGAACGCCCTGGTCATCCCATAACTCGATGAGACCGTTATAACTGTAGCCAATAACTTCGAAATCAAAATCACCGAAGCGAACCCGGTTATTGGTGATCTCCAGGGGCCCTTC
>JAJRXL010000013.1 GCA_024276335.1 Bacteroidota bacterium | reverse complement strand
TGAAATTCGACAGCCATATCCGAATCCCGCCAAAGCTGGTGAAACGATAACCGTTGCGTTTGGAAACATCTCGCCAGCCGAAACGAAATACCCCGCGACGGTTGTCGTTCGCGATCCCTTGGGAAGGAAAGTATGGGAAGCAACAAGCGGGAAGGACCTCGGAAAGAATTCCTCTCTGGCCATCCCAACAAGCGCCTTGGGACCTGGCGTGTATTACTATTCCATTTCTGTCGGCGGAAAATACGCGCAGGGACGTTTTGTTGCGATGAAGTAATTCGGAAAATACCCCGCGAGTTTTCCAGACGTCTCTTCATCCGGCATGCCTGTGTGCAGGCAAGGGATTGGCTTTCTCGGTGACATTATACAGTGCTGAGACGGCGGAAATCAAATCATCGTGGTTGCAACGGCGCCGGGGATAATGATGGCGCCGCTCCTGTTTTACTTTCAGAACTCTCCATAATCTCTTAGGTTTGTACAATGCGGCAGGCAAAACGCCGCCATGTGCCATGACGACTATGTCATCACCAACCATGGAATGATGCAGTGAAGAAAATCATCGAATGTGTTCCCAATTTTTCCGAGGGGAACGACAAGGAAATCATCGACGCCATCGCGGACAGCATCAGGAAGACGGAAGGCTGCACGCTGCTGGACGTGGACCCCGGGAAATCGACCAACCGCACCGTGGTAACGTTCGTGGGAAGCCCGGAAGCGGTGGTGGAAGGAGCATTCAACGCCGCCCGCACGGCGTACCGGCTCATCGACATGACGAAACAACACGGCGAGCATCCCCGCCTGGGTGCGGTGGACGTGGTGCCGTTCGTCCCGGTCTCGGGAGTGACCATGGAAGAGTGCGTCGAGTGCGCCAGGGCGTTCGGCAAGCGGGTGGGCGAGGAACTCGGCGTGCCCGTGTACCTCTACGAGGAGGCATCCACCAACCCGCAACGCAAGGCGTTGAAACAGATACGCGCGGGTGAGTACGAGGGCCTGGCGGAGAAGATCGTGAAGCCGGAGTGGAAACCGGACTTCGGGCCGCAGGAATTCGTGCCCCGTTCCGGCGCCACCGTGACGGGTGCGCGTTCCTTCCTCATCGCGTACAACGTCAATATTCTCGGCACCAAGGAGCAGGCGCACCGCATCGCCCTGGACATTCGCGAACAGGGTCGCATGAAAACCCTGCCCGACGGCACGACCACCGGGGAACCGGGCAAGCTGAAAAAGGTGAAGGCCATCGGCTGGTGGGTGGACGAGTACGACCTCGCCCAGGTTTCCATGAACCTGGACAATTACAAGGTCACGCCTCCGCACGTCGCCTTCGAGGAGATCAAGAAAGAAGCGGAGGCGTTAAAACTTGCCGTGGCCGGTTCCGAGCTCGTGGGACTGATTCCCCTGGAGGCCATGCTCATGGCGGCTGATTATTACATCGAGAAGGAAAACCTTTTCATCATCGACGAGCGGCAAAAAATCAGGCTGGTGGTGGAGCGGTTGGGATTGAACTCCGTCTCTCAATTCGTCCCCGAAAAGCGCATCATTGAGTACATGATCGCCGGGGAATCCGAGGAGCCGCTGGCGGGCATGTCGGTGCGGGAATTCGTGGAAATACTGGGAGCGCGTACGTCAGCTCCCGGCGGAGGATCAGCTTCCGCTCTCATTGCCTCCATGGGTGCGGCTCTGGGCGCCATGGTGGGTTGGATGACCTACGGCAAGCGCAAGTGGGAGTCGCTGGATCCCACGATGCGGCGGCTCATTCCACCCCTGCACGACGCCATGAAAGCGTTGATTCCCATGGTGGACGCGGACACGGACGCCTTCAACGACTACATGAAGGCGATGGGAATGCCGAAGGACACGGAGGAACAAAAAGCGGCGCGACACCGGGCCATGCAGGAGGGGTTGAAGAAAGCTATCGAGGTTCCGCTCAAGACCATGCGCATTGCGGACTCGTGTTGGGACGCGATGGTGGAGATGGCGAAGTACGGCAACATCGCGTCAAGGTCCGATCTCGAGGTCGGCGCGAAGTCGCTGGAGACCGGCATCTGGGGCGCGTACCGCAACGTGCTCATCAACCTGCCCACGATCGAGGACGCAGACTTTACGCGGGAAGTGGTCGTGGAGTCGGAAACGCTGGTCAGGCGGGCGGAGGAGAAGCTCCGCGAAGTGTGCGCCGTGCTCGACGGGCGGGAGACGTCGTAGGCGGGCGCATCGAACGGTTTGTTCAAGAAACGGGCGGCAGCG
>JAJRXL010000067.1 GCA_024276335.1 Bacteroidota bacterium | reverse complement strand
GTGAGGATGACGCCGCCGGCGGGAGCGGTGATCTCGGCGTCGCGGATTTTGCGTTTCAGCAGGTCCATCCCCGCTTCCACCTGCCGCATCTTTGCTTCGAGGACTTTCCGGGCGTTACGGGCGGAGGCGAGGTTTTTCCCGGCCACCTCCAGGCGGGTTTTTACATCGTCCACGGCCTGGCGGGTGACGGCGCCTTCCCGGAGGAGGGCGGCCATTCGCTCGTACCGTGTCTTCACGTTGTCGTACTCGGCCTGCACCTTGTCGATGGTTTCGAGGGCGTTTTGCATCTGGACCAGCAGCTCCGCTCTTTGCGCCGAGGCCTGGTCGAGTTGGAGCCGCGGCGGTTCCGTGTCCACGGTGACGAGCACGTCGCCCTTGTTAACGTGGTCCCCTTCGCGGAACCGGACCGAGGTTACCGTGCCCGCGGCCAGGGAGGAAACCCTGATGGCTTCCGTGTCCATGAGGCCGGTATAAGTGCGATGGTTCTTCTGTTCGGTCGCGCACGCGGCCAGCAGCATCGAGAGGGAGAGGAGGATTGCCGGAAGTCTCATTGTTGTTCTCCTGTCAAGGGTGTTCCTGCGATGTATTCAAGTTCTGCGTTTTTCAATTGGTATTCGATGACCGTCTGGTGCATACGGACGGCCGTTTGTGTCAGCGCGGTTTCGGCGTCCACCAGCTCCGTGGAAGTAGCCATGCCTTGCGCGAACCGCGCCTGCACGATGTCGAATTTTTCCCGCTGCATGGCCAGCTTGTTCTCCAGGAGGGCAATGGCTTGCTGCTTGTCCTCCAGCTCGATGCGGGCGGCGCGTAGCTTTTCCGCTACCTGCTTGCGCAACAGGGCGTCCCGGAAGTCCAGCTTTTGCAGTTCCAGATCGAGCTTTTCCTGTTCCCGGACGTCGCTGCCCCAGCGGAAGAGGTTCCACTCCAGGCGAACGCCCGCCGTCCAGTAGTCCATCCACTCGTTGGCGACCTGGTCCAATCCCGGCCTGCCGTACTTGTAACTTCCGGCGAGGAACACGGACGGGTAGAACGCGCTGCTCCCGGCTTTTATCCTGGCGTTGGTCAGGCGGCGGGAGAGATCGAGCTTTTTCATCTCCGGGAGGTTGGTGAATGCGGATGACAGGAGGGCCTGCTCGTCCGCCGCAGGCATGCGTCCTTCGATCAGCGTGTCCGGTTCAACCTCGATGGACTCGGGGAGGCCGGTGAGCTGGGAGAGCCGGAAGATGTAGTAACGCTGCTGCTGCCGCGCGTGCAGGCGTTGAATGCGGATTTCCTGCAGACGCGTCGAAATGTCCAGCGTGTCCGCCGCAATGATCTGTCCCTGTTCGACCAGCGCGCGTGCCGATCGCAGTCGCTTGTCGAGTTGCGCTTCGCCTGCGGCAAGCAACTGGTCGGTCCGTTGCCACATCTGGCTCATACGATACACGGTAATCGTCAGGAAACGAACGCGGTTGGCGGCAGCCCGCGCGTCTTCCCGCGCCAGCAGGGCCTTTTGTTCCTGGATGTCCTGCAGGGCGGAGAGCTTGAATCCCGTAAATATCGGCATGCTGACCGTGACGCCGGTTTCCATGATGTCGTGGTCGCCGAAGGTAATGGTTCGTGCGGGAATGCCCGGCAGCGACGGCAGATCGATGCTCGTGAGGTCGCTGAGGTACGTGTACGAGGTGGAAAAATCAAGGCTGGGCAGCCGCGACGCTTTTGCCTTCGCAACGTCCAGCTCCGCTTGCCGCACGCTGAGTTGCGCTTCGCGGATCTGTTCGTTTCGTTCCAGGGCCAGGGCCACCGCGCGGGAGAGCGGCACGCGTTGCTGGGCGATGGCAACGACCGGCGCCAATGCCATAAGCAACAGGATAAGGGTCTTTCTCATGATTCACCTTCCGTTCTGGGTTTCAAACCGTAATACAGCAGATCGAACACGGCCTCGGCCCGGTGGTCGAGGAATTCTTCCTTCCGCCCGGCGAGCTCCGGTTTTATCAGGGATACCATCGGATGGCCGATGAAGAAAAACACGCAGCAGGAAATGATGGAAATGATGACCTGGTTCACGTCCATCTCCCGGAAGACCCCTTCCCGGATTCCCTGCTCGATTTTCATGGTCAGCAGTTCGGGCACTTCCGCGTTCTTTTCCATGAGGATTTCCCTGACCACGGAGCGGAGCGATTCGTCACCCTCGGCAAGCTCGCGCAGGATGAAAAGAGGCAGCTCGGGACGTTTCCGGAGCTGGGAAACGTAAATGGAGATCACCTGCCGGATCGCTTCCAGGGGCGGCGTGGCCGGATCGAGCACCGGCAGGAGAATCCGGCTGAATTCCCGGAATACTTGCCTGAACACCGCCTCGTAGAGCCGGTCCTTGCTACGGAAGTAGTAATGCAGGCTGGCCTTGTTGATATGCGCTTCATCGGCGATCTCCTGCATGCGGGCGCCCGCTTTCCCCCGCCGGACAAAAACCCGTATGGCCGCTTCCAGCACACGCCGTTCCGTATTTGTCATATCGTCGTTTACCATGTGTCATCCAAAAGTTTTGAACAATCGAATTACATCCAATATAACTGACTAAATGGTTAAATAAAATAGTTGAACCAATATATTTAACCGAAATGTAATTTTCTTGTGAAATTGAAGGAATTTGCCAGATAAATAATCAAAAAAATCTAGTGACCCGAGATTCCTGTGAAAGCAGGAATCCATAGCTTTATGCAATAGATACCAGATCCAATCCGGAATGACACGACGGAAATACGATTCGCAAAAAGTGAACGTTCCAACGTTCTAACATCCTTCCTGGCGTCCTTTGGGCCTTCTTGACGTCCTTCCGACAAGTTGCGCTTTATATTACAACCGCAGAGGGCAAAGATTTTACGCAAAGAGCGCAAAGGGTGTAGAGATTGCTTCGGTCCGCATGACCTCGCAATGACAGGAAAATAATTCGTCAATCCGTCATTCCCGCGAAAGCAGGAATCCAGACCTTAGTTCCCGGGACTCCGCACATCGGTAGAGCATGTTCTTTTGAGGAAATCGTGTTGAAATTCTTGGTTGAAAACGAGTAACTTCTTATATTTTAAGTCTCTATGAATTTAGAGAATAAAGGAAGCACGTTTATCATTGCCATTGACGGACCGGCAGGATCAGGAAAGACCACGACCGCGAGGGCAGTCGCCCGCGCGCTTGGATTTATATATGTCGATACCGGGGCCATGTACCGGGCGGTAGCGCTCGACGCATTGAAGCATGGGCTGGCCATGGACAAGGTGGAAGAAATCTGCCGCCGCGTGGAGCGCATCCGGCTTGATATCCGGGTGGAGGACGGGGTGCAGAAAACCGTCTTGGACGGCGTGGACGTGGAAGAGGAAATCCGCAAGCCGGAGATGTCCGGCCTGGCGAGCGAGATAAGCGGGATACCCTGCGTACGCGAAGCCATGGTGCGCTCCCAGCGCGCCATCGGGGTGAGAAGCGGCGGGGCAGTGCTGGAAGGGCGCGACATCGGGACGGTGGTGTTTCCCGACGCCGATCTCAAGATATTCATGACCGCCGACGTGAACCGCCGGGCCGAGCGACGGCGCAACCAATTGTTGGAAAAGGGAACGACGGTCGATATCGACGTGTTACGGAAGGAAATCATCGAGCGCGATGAACGTGATTCCGGGCGTGCGCTTTCGCCGTTGAAGAAAGCGGAAGACGCAATCGAGCTGGATACGACGGACTTAACGATCGAGGAACAGGTGGAATTCATCGTCAAGCTGGCAAGGAAACGAATGAACGAGAAGCGGGAACAGAAGGTATGATCGTGACTATTGACACGTCGGCGGGTTTCTGCTGGGGCGTCGTCCGCACGATCGAAATTGCCGAGCAGGAACTGAAGAAGGACCGCGAGCTGTATTCCCTCGGCGATATCATCCACAACCCGTTGGAAGTCGAACGCCTGCGCTCCCTGGGATTGAAACCCCTGCCTGCGGGCCGTATCGAGACCGCGCCAGAAGGGAGTAAAGTGCTGATCCGGGCCCACGGCGAGCCGCCCGCAACGTACCGGGAAGCCGCGAATCGCAACATCGAGCTCGTGGACGCTACCTGCCCGGTCGTGACCAAGTTGCAGGAGCGCATACGGAAATTTCACGACGAGGGCTTCCAGGTGGTCATCTTCGGCAAGAAAGACCACGCCGAGGTCATCGGCCTCCGGGGCGTTACAGGCGACACCTGCGTGGTGGTCCTGTCGGTGGAAGAGGCGGAAAAGCTGGTGGACATATCGCGGAACACTGTCTTGTTCTCCCAGACCACCATGGACAAGCCGACCTTTTACGCGATCAAGGAACACCTGGAGCGGAGGATCGAGCGTCTTGAGGTAGAAACGATGGAGGAAACAGCGGTGGAGTTCTGTGCCAAGGATACGATTTGCGGGCAGGTCTCGGGCCGTGAGAAGAAACTCCGGGCCTTTGCCGCCGCCAACGACGTGGTCGTGTTCGTAGCAGGACGCAACAGC
>JAJRXL010000066.1 GCA_024276335.1 Bacteroidota bacterium | reverse complement strand
TCCCTCCATCGCGCCGGGTTGAGCAGCCGGAGCTTGTCCCGCACCATCTCGTCGCTGAAAGGATTGTTCAAATTTCTCAGTGAAGAAAACCTTCTCCCGGAAGACATTACCTCCGATCTTGAACTCCCCATACAGGAGAAGTATCTTCCCGATGTCCTGACCAGGGAGGAAATGTTCCACATCCTCGAGCAACCGGATACCACAACGACGCGGGGCATCCGGGACCGGGCGATCCTCGAAAGCATGTATGCCACCGGGATGCGGGTTTCGGAAGCGATCAATCTGAAACTGCCCCAACTTATGCTCGATGACGGGCTTGTACAATTATTCGGCAAAGGTTCCAAGGAACGACTCGTCCCCATCGGCGATATGGCCGTCGAATGGATGCACCGCTACCTCACTTCCTCGCGGCCGCAACTGGTGAATCCCGGATTCAGGACCGACGTGGTCTTTCTCAATAACCGCGGGCGCGGCCTGAGTCGCATGAGTATCTGGAACCTGGTTCGCGGCGCGGCCAGATCAGCGGGCATCGAGCGCGATGTTCATCCGCACACGTTGCGCCACTCCTTCGCCACCCACTTGCTGGAAGGAGGAGCCGACCTGAGAGCCGTCCAGGAAATGCTCGGCCACGTGGACATCAGCACGACGGAAATCTACACACACGTCGACCGGGAGTACCTTAAGCAGGAACATAAAGCGCACCACCCGCGTGGCTGACCGCCGGCGAGCACATCTCCTGCGACGCATATTCAATTGTTCCCTGCTGCCTCGTGCTTTATATTCTTCATGAGACGGTATTCGATCCCAGGAAACGAATGCAATGAACCAGCCGAAACAGCGACGCGCTCCTCTCATCACTTTTGAGGGAATTGATGGCTCGGGAAAGACAACCCAGATCCGCCTCATGTCGTCGTGGTTGGAACAGCGGAACTTCCGCTACAGGATCATTCGTGAACCGGGCGGCACCCCTATCTCAGAAAAGATCCGCGACCTGCTCCTGGACAAGGAAAATAAGGGAATGGACGCCGTGTGCGAGATGTTCCTCTTCTCCGCCGCCCGCGCCCAGGTCACTACCGAGATCATTCTTCCGGCCCTTGCCGACGGCATCGTGGTCATCTGCGACCGGTACTACGATTCGACTACCGCCTACCAGGGATACGGCCGGGGTCTGGACGTCGAAAACCTGCGTCGTGTCCATGCCATGGCGACATATAACACGCGCCCTGATTGCACCTTTTTCCTGGACATTTCCATCGACGATGCCTTTACAAGGAAAATCCACGCCAATGAAAAAAGCGATCGGATGGAGTCGGCGCCGGTAGCATTTTTCCAGCGCGTACGAACGGGGTACCTCGAACTTGCGCGAAAGGAGCCGGAGCGCTGGACAATTCTCGATGCTTCCCGCCCCCCGCACGAGATAGCCGCCATCGTTACCGCGAAAACCGAAGACCTGTTGCGTGCGTATCATCACGATTTATCCGAACATTGAACAAGTAGAGACATGAACTATCTCAAGCTGCGAAAAAAGACATTGGCGGTCATACTCCTCCTCAGCGTTGTCCTCTTCACGGGCTTTCGCCCGGGGGGAACGCTGTGGCGCCAGATACAGGAAAGCCTCGAACTCTACGAGAAGGTCTTCCTCGAGATCCGCACGAATTACGTTGACAGCATCGATCCGGAAAGATTGATCACGGCCGGTGTCCGGGGCATGGTGTCCATCCTCGATCCTTATTCACAGTTCATCGACAAGGAACACCAGCAAGACGTCACGACCATAACCGTCGGTATGTACAGCGGCATCGGTATTTACCTGGGCTACCGGGACAACCGTATCACGGTGACTTCCGTGCTCCGGGGCCAGTCCGCACAGCGCGGCGGGCTGCGTCCCGGCGACGTCATCCTGGCTGTAGATAACCACAGCGTCAGCCGCTTGAAGCCGGACGCTATCAGGAAATGGCTGCGCGGCAAACCCTCGACGATCGTGCGGTTAACCATTGCACGCCCGGGAGTTTCCGATACACTGCGTTTCAACCTCGAGCGCGAGTTCATCCACCTTCCCACGGTCGGATTTTACGGGTTCGCCGCTCCCGGCATCGCCGTTATCCAGCTCAAGCGTTTTACACGCCAGGCTTCTTCTGAATTCGAGAAGGCGTTGAAGCGCCTCGGCCCCGAGACCAGGTTGAGGGGGCTTATCCTCGACCTGCGCAACAACCCGGGCGGCTTGCTCGAAACAGCCGTGGATATCGTGGAGAACTTCGTCCCCAAGGGAACACCTATCGTCTCGACCCGGGGACGTAACGGTCTCATCATTCACGAGTACCACGCCGATCGCGTCCCTTCTTACCCTTCCGTTCCTCTCGTCGTCCTGGTGAACAATCGCTCCGCCAGCGCCAGTGAAATCGTCGCCGGTGCTATCCAGGACCTGGACCGCGGTGTTGTCCTGGGAGAGCGGACCTTCGGCAAGGGGCTCGTCCAACGAATTACCCGTCTTTCGGAGTCGGCGGCACTGAAAATGACTACTGCACGCTATTACACCCCGAGCGGACGATGTATCCAGGAAATCGATTACGCGGAGCGCCGCAACGGCCACGCCTCCCATTCCGACTCCGCGGCACGGGCGGCATTCTACACGCTGAACCAGCACCGCGTTGTGCATGCCTATGGCGGCATCACGCCGGACACGATAGTTCCGCCAGAGCGCCTGCACCCAGTTACGGAAAAACTGTTGTCGTCCGGAAGGATATTTACTTTCTCCGCGTACTACCTCAATACTACAAAACCACCTTTCGTCCCCGACGGCGAAGAAATCTGGCGACGTTTCATGGAGTATTACCGCGATCACCAGTGGGACAGTAAAGACAGTGTACACGCGGCCTTCACCACGATTTCCACGTCCCTGGAAGGCCGGGAGATCGACAACGATCTGCGCGGCGCCCTTCAAATACTCAGACGTGAAATCGATTCCCGGAGCCGCCTGGCGATCGTTGAAAACCAGCGCGAAATTCTCGGGAGGCTCCTCGTGGAAATACACCGGCAATACGCAGGAAGCGCCGCTGGTTACAAGTACCGACTTTACTCAGACCCCCAGGTGCAGACCGCCATATCCATCCTGCAATCCGCACCGGTTTACGAAGCCATCCTCGCCGACAGCGAATAGCCTTCCTTCCTCCAACTCCATGGAAATTCACCTGATACTGCTTCTTTTCCTGGGCGGAATGGCCATCGGGTTCCTGTCGGGGTTTTTCGGTATCGGTGGCGGGATTATCATCGTCCCCATGCTTCTGACGATCCTTGACGCCACGGGCACACCCGACGCGGTTTCCATGCATCTCGCAGTGGCGACCAGTCTCGCGATCATCTTTCTTACCAGCTCCGTAAACGGCATTACCCAGTTCAGAAAAGGGTTCCTCAGCGTTCGAGCCGTCGGTGGTGTCGCGTCGGGAAGCATCGTCACGGCATACCTGGTGGGCTTTGTGTCGGGGGGGATCCCTCGTCCGCTGTTGCAATTGGTCTTTACTCTCGTTGTCGTCCTGACCGCTCTCCAGCTACTCACCAGGAACGACCGAAACGACGCATCCGACACCGCGCCCCGACATCAAAGCCTTCGCCTCGTCTTTATCGGCCTGGTGATCGGAGCGATTTCCGCCCTGGCAGGAACGGGGGGCGGGCTGATCGGCGTACCGGCGCTCCATTTTTTCGTCCGGATGAAAATGAAAGAAGCCGTCGCTGTTTCGACCGGCGTCATGGTACTTACAACATTCGCTGGTCTACTCGGTTACGCAACCGGCGGAACCGACCTGCCTCCACTGCCATTTGCCACGGCGGGCTACGTCGCATATCCTTTTGCGATTCCCGTCGTGTTCGGCGCCGTCCTTGCCGGGCCTTTCGGTGTTCACACCAGCCATAAAACAGCGAGCGGCGTCCTCCGCAAGCTCTTCGCCGCGCTGCTTGTCCTGGTTGCCGTGTACGTAAATTTCGGTTGAGGAGACTACGTCGGGATGTACCCGTCGTTCTTGATCAACCGCTGAATGGTGGCCGCCTCGCCAAGATGCGGAAGAATATCCTTGAGACGCCGCTGGAGGAACCGCAGCCTCTCCCGCTCGGAAGACGACTCGAGAAGCTTTTGCCTGTCGTGGATGCTGAGCCCCACTTTCTGTGCAATGCGAAAAGAAATATGCCGATCGGGATGATCGACTTCCAGCTCGTGGAGGGTCCCGCCGAATACTTCGCGCACGATTTCATTGTACATGCCGATGACTTCCGATCTCGTTGCATCGTCCGCCGCCTCCTCGCGATCCAGGAGCGGAGCAATGCTCGCTTCCAGGTATCCACTGGGATGCGTGATTGTGCTCTGCACAATAAACCTATCCGTGCCACGGACGATGATTTCCATCCGTGCATCGGGATACTTGCGCAGTATGTTCACAACACGCGCACCACAACCAACACCGCGCATACTGGTGCCATCGGCATAGATGATCCCGAATTCCGATCGCTTCTTCAGGCTCCTGCGCACCAGGTCCTTGTAACGATCTTCGAAAATGTAGAGCGGCAACTCCGCTCCCGGCAACATGACGACCGCGAGAGGAAACAGTGGGTAATTCACCCGTATGTCAGATTCATTCGGACTCATACCGGGTGCAAATATAAACGAGTCTTCCGGCCGACACAATAGAAAAGTCCATGCAGACCGGATTTCGCCATCCTGCCTGCATGGACGTCAATTCCGGCAAAGGGTTTACCCGCGAAATTTCTTGAAGCGCTCGTTGATGCGGCCCCAATGGAGACCGTTGATGAAATTGTCTATGTACGTGGCCCGGCCGGGACCGTCTTTGTGGTAGTAAGCGTGTTCGAACACGTCACAGGCGACCAGGGGAATCCCCCCCCATATTGCCCCGGATTGGTGTTCGTCCACGAGGACGTTCAACAAGCGACCGCTGTACAGCGTATCAAGGACCAAAAGCCCCCATCCGCTCAGCTTGGCTGCAAATGCCGTAGCCTTGAAATCCTCCTTCCACTGTTCAAACGAACCGAATTCCTGTTCGAGCGCGGCCTTGAGTTCCGGCGCCGCATCGATGTTGCCGTCGCCCCCCAGGTTATTCCAGTAGAGATCGTGAAGAAGCGCCCCCGAATGGTTCCAGGTCAACCGGCGTTTCAGTTCCCCGATTTCACTGTAATTACCGTTTGCCTTGCTCCGATCCGCGGATTCAAGCGCTGTTTCGATGGTATTGAGGGCAACCACGTACCCCTTGTGGTGCTTGTTGTAATGCCAGTCCGTGGACTCGGGAGAAGCTACCTCTTTCAACAGGGTCTTCGCCTCATTATCGCTGTAGGGCCTGGGGTTGAATTTCCATTCGTATGCCATGTTTTACTCCTGATTTTTGAAAATATCTTTATGATACAATTTCCTCGAAATCATCATTTCGAAAGTCCGAAACTGCCGTGAACCGGCAAGCTGTTCTTTCCCTCTTCCCAACAAAAACCGGCAGCTTCTTCAATCTTCCTGCAATTGAAAACATTAGGCAAGCGCGGCTAAGCGCCTGGGTTTCAATGCGTTCGCCTGTTTGTCTCATATCGTGCCCGCTGGAAAAGCGAGACATCGTTTCATACTCCGAAAGCATCGCCGCATCCACATGTTCGCGCGGCGTTTGGATTGTTAAAGACGAACCCGCGGCCATGCAACCCATCGGAATAATCCAATTCCGTACCCGCAAGGTAGAAGAGGCTCGTGCGATCGACGACCAGGCGCACATCGTGTATTGTAAAGACCGTGTCACGTTCACGCAGTTC
This sequence comes from Bacteroidota bacterium, assembly GCA_024276335.1. Classification (GTDB taxonomy): domain Bacteria; phylum Bacteroidota; class Ignavibacteria; order SZUA-365; family JAADGX01; genus JAADGX01. Next base: position 10,187 of record JAJRXL010000066.1, on the reverse strand, counting down.
GCTGTCGAAGCCGAGAGAATACATAATTCCCGAGCATCCGCCTCCCCGCACGCCCAACCGGAGTCCGTAGGTTTCCGGGACATCGTTTTCTTCCATGATGGACCTTATTTCTTTCGCCGCTCTTTCCGTTAGTGAAATTTCAGCGGCTTGCTGAGTCGCTGTATCAGACATGGCTGTATCCTCTTTAAAGAATGCCAATACGGGGTTTCGATCCACGAGGATTCCAGTGCACTATTTCTCTTTATCCTTCTCACTCTTCTTTGCAACGGGCACAAATTCCGGAATATCCAGCATCCAGGTATTTTGAAATCGTGGATGAATTTTTCCTTCTTTCTCTAGGTTCTTCAATACTTCTTCGGCAAGCTTGGAGAATTTCACAGGTCGAATTTCCTTGCCGGTTTTTGCCCGGAAATAATCGCGAATTCCAAACTCGACATCCCGCCGAAAAATATTCGAATGATGAAAGACGGGGTAGCCGTGTTCCTTCATGAAACGCAACAGTTCCAGTTCTCTGCCGGTCAATGACTCAGTCATAAGGTGCTCCAAATTAGTGATCGTTGGATGGTTCAATAGATTTATCCCGTGAGGATTCCATCATGAGATACGCCGGCGAATGGGCGCGTATCTTTTTCACAGCATCGATAATAGCCGACGCTGCGACTCGGATTTCTTCCTCCGTGTTGAATCTGCCGATACTGAATCGAATCGATGCTTTCGCCTCTTCTTCCGTAAGCCCGATCGCTCTCAAGACGTGTGATGCTCCCGGTGTCCCCGACGTGCAGGCGGAACTACTCGACATGGCCACGTTCCGGACCCTGCTCATGAGGGCAGCCGCATCGACATAGCGAAAGGTCATGTTCAATGTTCCGGCCAACCTGTGCTCGGGGTGACCGTTGACCCGCATATGCTCCACCTCCTCGGAGAGCAAATCGTACAACAAATCCCGCAATGAGCGAATCCTTTCTTGTTCCTCGTTCATTCGTCGTAGGCTGATTTCGACAGCCTTTGCCATACCAACAATGCCGGGTACGTTTAACGTTCCCGCCCGCATTCCTCGCTCCTGTCCGCCGCCCACTATAATCGGGGTAATCTCCACCGGTATTTCCTTTTTCCGAACGTACAACGCGCCGCAACCCTTGGGGCCGTACAGCTTATGAGCGGAAAACGACGCGATGTCGATCTTCAGGGCATCCACGTCAATCGGAACCTTCCCCAGGGCCTGCGTGGCATCGGTATGGAAAATCACCCCGGCTTCGCGGCACACGTTCCCGATGGCCCCGATATCATTGATGGTTCCAATCTCGTTGTTAGCGAACATCAGCGTTGCCAGTATTGTATCGTGCCGGATGTTTCTGCGCACTTCCGCAGGATCCACTCGTCCGTTTGTATCTACGTCCAATACCGACACCTCGAAGCCCTCCTTGGCCAGAACCTCGCACACGGTCAGGACAGCCTTGTGCTCCGCCGCAGCGGTTATAATGTGATTGCCCTTGCGGCGGTAGCGAAAGGCCACTCCGCGAATGGCGAGATTGTTCGCCTCCGTGGCGCCGCTGGTAAACACAATTTCCCCCGGCTGCGCACCGATGGCTTCGGCAATGACCTTCCGGGATCGCTCCGCCGCGTCCTCCGCCTTCCACCCGATGGGATGCTGCTTGCTGGAAGCATTGCCGAAATGCTCCCGGAAGTACGGCATCATGGCGTCGAGCACTTCAGGGTCCACCGGTGTCGTTGCGTTATTATCCAGGTAAATCATCGTGCCCATGACATTTCAACTCCTTTCGCGCGCGCGGCCCCGATAGCCGCCTTTTCCTATATCACCTCTTTCGTATCGGCGCCGTCGGGGCGCACGGTTGTTGTCAAACTATGCGTTCATTGAATAATCTCAAAACTATGTGTACATTGGATAATGATTTTTTTTGAGCGAATGTTATGTTGCGCTTAGCTGTGTTCGCCTCGGGACGAGGATCAAATCTTGAATCGATTGCTCGCGCGATTTCCCACGGGGATCTCGACGCCGAGATCGCACTCGTACTGAGCAATAATTCTGCTTCCGGCGCTCTTCACTTTGCGCGCGAACATGGGATTCCCGCAATTCACCTGAGTACAAAAACCAACCCGGACCCCCGCGATTTCGTTTCCCGGATGAAATCTGAGCTGAAACATCATGGCGCCGATTTCATTGCGCTGGCCGGGTACATGAAGAAAGTACCGTCCGAGATCGTCAATACCTATCCAAACCGTATCACGAACATCCACCCCGCCCTGCTTCCGGCATTCGGGGGAAAAGGAATGTACGGTATGAACGTCCACAAGGCCGTGCTGGAATCGGGAGCGCGTGTCACAGGAGTTACGGTACACATCGTCACCAATGATTACGATGTCGGCCCCATCGTTGCCCAGGAATGCATCGCCGTCCGTGACGACGACACCCCGGAAAGCCTGGCTTTGCGCGTCCTGGAGATCGAACACCGCCTGTATCCGCGGGCGCTTCAACTTTTCGCCCAGGACCGAATCACCATCAACGGCCTACGCACTATCCATCAATCACCACCATGAATCATGAGCGAGATATCCACTGCGCTTATAAGCGTATCCGATAAGACCGGCCTTTTGCCGTTCGCCACGAAACTTCGGGAGCTCGGCGTCAACATCATCTCGACCGGCGGAACCGCCCGTTACCTCCGGGAAAACGACGTCGATACTGTCGCGGTGTCGGAGGTGACTGGTTTCCCGGAAATCCTGGATGGAAGGGTCAAGACCTTGCATCCCGCCATCCACGCCGGTCTCCTGGCAAAACGGGGTGACAAGGAGCACATAGCCACCCTGGCCGGACATAATATTAAACCGATAGACCTGGTCGTCGTGAACCTCTATCCTTTCGAGGAAACCGCCGCGAAAGAAGGCATTGGGCCGGAAGAAGTGATCGAACAAATCGATATCGGCGGTCCCTCCATGCTGCGAAGCGCCGCCAAGAATTTCGAGAGTGTCACCGTCGTGACCGACCCCGCGGATTACGACCGCGTACTTGCGCAATTAACGGCTACCGGCGATACGACTCCCGACCTGCGCCGTGAGCTGGCGCTGAAAGTGTTCCGCCGTACCGCCGCCTACGACAGCGCAATTGCTCAATATCTCGAGCAGGCTGGGCACGAAGGCGCTAATGAAGAACCCGACCTCCCCTCCCGGCTTTTCCTTTCGCTTCCCCTGAGCCGGACGCTGCGATACGGGGAAAACCCGCACCAGAAAGCTGGCCTGTACGGAAATTTCCTCGATCACGTCGATATCCTGCACGGCAAGGAACTCTCATTCAATAACATCGTGGATATCGACGCGGCGCTTTCCCTGATACGTGAATTCGATGATCGCCCCGCCGCCGCGATCATAAAACACACCAATCCCTGTGGGTGCGCTGTAGCTTCAGAGACAAAAGAAGCCTATCTTTCAGCATTGTCCACGGACCGTGTCTCCGCGTTCGGCGGTATTATTGCGGTCAACAGGCCCGTGGACGCGGAACTGGCCGCGCTGTTCAACGAAATGTTCAGCGAAGTGATCATCGCTCCCGTGTTCACGGAGGCGGCGATGCCGGTCCTCCGGAAGAAAAAGAACCGACGGCTGGTGCGCTACCATGCCGAGGAAACCGCGGCAGTGCGACTCGACGTGAAAATCGTTCCCGGAGGCGCCTTGGCACAGACCCCCGACACGATCAAGGAAGACGCCCGTGCATGGAAAGTCGTCACGCGGCGCGAGCCGACCGAGCGGGAATGGTCCGCGTTGGCATTTGCCTGGAAGGTCGCCAAGCACGTCAAAAGCAACGCCATCGTGTATGCAAACGAACGTCAAACCCTGGGAATTGGAGCGGGCCAGATGTCGCGCGTGGACGCCAGCACGCTGGCCGTCCTGAAAGCCCGTGAAGCGGGATTATCGCTTGAAGACTCCGTTCTTGCTTCCGACGCCTTCTTCCCGTTCGCCGACGGATTGCTGGCAGGGGCAAAAGCGGGAGCCACCGCAGTTATTCAGCCGGGGGGATCGGTGCGGGACGAAGAGGTGATCGCAGCTGCTGACGAAAACGGCATCGCCATGGTCTTCACCGGCGTGCGGCACTTTAAACATTAAGCTGTAAGATCAAGTAGCGAAGGGAATTAATGGCTTTTTTCAACCTGTTTTCTCATGACCTTGCCATCGATCTCGGCACGGCCAACACCCTGATCTGGGTCAAGGGTGAAGGCGTGGTGCTCAGCGAACCTTCGATTGTCGCCTTTGACAAGAACACCAAGCGAATCGTCGCTATCGGGAACGAAGCCCGGGAGATGCAGGGAAAAACTCATCGCGACCTCATGGTCATTCGGCCCATGCGGGATGGAGTTATCGCCGACTTCGAAATCGCGGAAGGAATGTTACGGGCGTTCATCAAGAAAATTCGTTCGAGCTGGCTGTCCAGCCGCCGGATCGTTATCTCCGTTCCCAGCGGCATTACCGAGGTGGAAAAGCGCGCCGTTCGGGATTCCGCCGAGCACGCGGGCGCGAAAGAAGTACACCTCATCGCTGAACCCATGGCAGCCGCAATCGGTATAGGGCTGGACATAGATGCCCCGGTCGGCGATATGATCATCGACATCGGGGGCGGAACCACGGAGATCGCGGTTATCGCCCTTTCGGGCATCGTGCAGGAGGAGTCGTTGCGCGTGGCGGGCGACGAGCTGAACGCCGCCATCATGGCCCATTTCAAGCGTAACCATAACATCCTCATCGGCGAGCGCACCGCGGAAATCATCAAGTGCGAGGTCGGTTCCGGTGTTCCGCTCAAGAAGGAAATCGCGGTGCGGGTCAAGGGACGCGACCTTATCACCGGGCTTCCGACAACAGTAGAAGCCACGTCCGAAGAAATCAGGGATGCCATTGCTGATCCCCTGGACCTCGTTATCGAAGCGGTCAAGACTACGCTGGAGCGCACTCCGCCCGAGCTGGCGGCCGATATTCTCGACCGCGGTATCATGTTAACCGGTGGAGGCGCCTTGCTGAAAGGCCTGGATGAGAAAATCCGCCAGGAGACGCGATTGCCGGTGCATGTCGCCGAAGATCCCCTGACGGCGGTCGCCAGGGGAGCCGGAAAAATCCTGGAAAAACTCCACTACTACTCCAAGGTATTAATGAAAGGCAAGAAATACTGAGCGCATTGTTGATGTCATACGGAGGATCGGACTAATGGAAACGCTCATACGCATTTTCAGAAATTTCCGGGAGTATTTCATCCTCGTTCTCTTTGCCGGAATAAGTCTCTTCTTTATTTCACAGAGTAATTCAACCCTGGTAGGTCTTATCCGCACCGTGTCGCTCGACGCAAGCGGTAACCTGCACTCTCTTGTCCACAACCTTAGCCCTACCAATATCCTGAGCGAAAACGATCAAGTCATGCGGGATGCCAACATCCGTTTGATGGAAGAAATCATGGAACTGCGGCAGTTGAAATACGAAAACATCCGGCTGCGCAAGTTGCTTGAATTTCGGAAGTCCGCTCCGTCCACGCTTGTTCCGGCTGAAGTCATCGGGCAAACGCGGAATGCTTTCACAAACTATCTTACCATAAGCGCCGGCGAAAGCGAAGGGGTTCTCCCCAACATGCCTGTGCTGCTAGAAAACGGGCTGGTGGGCAAGGTGCAATACACGAGCAAAACCTATTCCGTTGTCCAGACATTGTTCAACCGCGATTTCCGGGTGTCCGCCATTGCAAAACGTTCGCGGATCAAGGGCATCATCCGCTGGGAAAAAGGCGACTACCTCTTGCTGAGCAACGTCCTCAAGACGGCAGATATCGCCATTGGCGATACCATCATGACGTCATCATTCAGCACCATTTTTCCTCCCGATATTTTCATCGGGACCGTCATTTCCGTCGGCACGGGCCCGACCGGCGTCTTCAATCGCATCACCGTGAAGCCCGGCATGAACCTCGGCACGCTCGAATGGGTATTCGTCCGCCGTTCTCTCCCCGATAATGAACGGAAAGACCTTGAAGACCTTCTGAAAACCCAGGCTTTATGAAATCCTTCGACCTTGGTTCGCATCTTAAGTACGTTTCCGTGCTCGTTTTCCTGGTGCTGGCCCAGAGCTTCGTAGTGCCATTTCTCACTATCAAGCAAGCCGGTCCGCAGCTTCCCATCCTACTGGTTGCGTTTATTGCCCTTGGTCATGGCCAGGTCCAGAGCACTGCGTACGGATTCAGCGCCGGCCTGCTCGGAGATATTCTGACCATGGAAACAATCGGGATCGGCGCCTTGGCCCTCACGCTGGCGGGATTCATGGCGGGATATTTTTTCGATCCGGAGCGTACGGACGAGACGTTGGGCTCGGCCCGATACATAGCAACCGTTGCCGTCACCGCGGTGACGTACAACATGCTGTATATTTTCACCTATTTCCGATCATTAAATGAGAACGTGGTCGAACTATTATTACGAATCGGGTTGGGAGGAGCCGTTTATACCGCGGTCATCAGTATCGTGGTCGTACTGATCGCTTCGAGAACAGGCTCAAGAATCAAGGTCTGAAATGCAGCGACAAGACTTCACCATCGAGAAAAAACGATACCGGCGCGCGCTCGTCGTGGGACTTACCCTCGCGCTGGCCTTTGTCCTGGTGTACAAGTTGTACGACATGCAGGTGCTCAAGGGCGCGCAATACGGTTCCCAGTCACAACGAAATGCCATTCGTCGAGTCGCCAAGGACCCCGCACGCGGGCTCATCTTCGACAAGGACAGCTCCATCATCGTAAATAACGACATCTCGTACACCTTGACCATCACACCTTTCGAGTTCGATTACCACACGCTGGGCGAACTCGTGCGTCGATTTGATCTCGACTCCACTGTGGTGACAGTACGCTTAAGGCACGGTTCCCGCGTGGCGGAATTCGAACCGGTCAAGGTAAAGCGCGATCTCTCCTACAGTGACATCGTTTTTCTCGAGGAGAATAAACACCGTTTTCCCGGCGTCAACTACATGGCGGATATCAAGCGGTCGTACCACATGCGGCCGCACATGGCCCATTTGATTGGATACGTCCGCGAAATCTCCGCGCGAAAACTCCGGGATGACTCCACTGGATATTATCGTCCCGGTGATCTTATCGGCTACGGAGGCATTGAAGGATTCTACGAAAAGATCCTTCGTGGAGCCAAGGGATACAGCTTTTATACCGTTGACGCACGCGGAAAAGTCATCGAGAACTTCGACCACGGGCAGGAAGATATACCGAGCGTTGAGGGTTCCGATCTTGTCCTGACTATCGACTTGAAATTGCAATCCTTCGTTGAACGCCTTCTCCGGCACCACCGGGCGGCAATGGTGGCAATCGACCCGAGAAACGGCGAGGTACTGTGTTTCGCCAGTTCGCCGGACTACGACTTGAAATACTTCACCGGCCAGACACCGTTACGCGTCTGGAAGGATCTGATTGGCAACAAGGATCGTCCCTTTTTCAACCGCGCCTCGATGGCGACCTATCCTCCGGGCTCGACGTTCAAGCCGTTGATCGCGGCCGCCGCGCTCCAGGAGGGAGTCATTACACCGGCAACCACAATCTACTGCCCCGGCAGTTACACGCTTGCAGGGGTCACATTCAAATGTCACGGCGCGCATGGAAACATCAACGTTGTCCTGGCACTCGAGGTCTCTTGCAATGTTTTCTTCTACAAGCTCATTTTCAAACTGGGACTGAAGGAGTGGTACCGCTATGGCTCAATGTTTCATTTCGGCAAGAAAACCGGGATGGACATTAGCGACGAGAATCCGGGCGTGTTACCATCCCACAAGTACTACATGCAACGATACGGGAAGAAATGGAATATCGGGTATCTCGTGAATCTCGGTATCGGGCAGGGGGAAATTTCCGTCACTCCTCTTCAAATGGCGGCGTACACGGCGGCCATCGCCAACCGCGGCACGTATTACAAGCCGCATGTCGTGCGCGCTATTATTGATCGCAATCGTGGGGGAGCGCAACCCGTGGATATCCAACAGGAACGAATTCCAATCTCGGATGACGTATGGGACCTGATCCATAAGGGGATGTATCGAGCGGTTTACAGTTCCAGCGGCACCGGCGGAAGCGCAGCCCTCGGCGTCGTCAGGATCGCCGGGAAAACCGGCACAGCGCAAAACGTTCATGGCCGTGACCATGCATGGTTCATTGCTTTCGCCCCCTACAAGAATCCGCAAATCGCTATTGCACTGATCGTGGAGAACGGAGGCTATGGCGGAGATGCCGCCGCGCCCCTCGTGGCTGCAGCGATACGATATTACCTTTTTCACGATACGTACACTTCTTCGCTCACCGCATCGCCGGACTCCAGCAATGCCGCACGCGACAGCATGCACATCGTTACCGAACCATGAAAACGAACCACACGTCGATAGTTCGCCAGCTCGACGTCCTGATACTTCTCCCCGCCCTTCTGTTACTGGCCATCGGTCTTGTATCGATATACAGCGCAACGCTTTCGATCCCTAACCAGTCTTTTTTCGAACGCCAGGTCATCTGGGCATTGATGGGGATAGCCATTGCGCTGGTTATTATCCTCAGCCCGCCGCGGAGCATCTACTATAGCGCGTACATCTGGTACTGGTTGGCAATAGCGGCGCTTCTCACTGTGCTGATCGCCGGGAAAACCGTGGGCGGCAACGCGGGATGGCTGCGTATAGGTTCGTTCGGTATTCAACCGTCGGAGTTCGGTAAAGTCGCCACGGTCATGGCATTGGCCCGCTTCCTTTCCGATTCGAGCACACGGTTGAACGATCTGCGCGACGTCGGCAAGGCACTCGGCTTGCTCCTGTTGCCGTGGGTGCTCATCGCGTTGCAGCCGGATTTCGGTACGGGTCTTGTGTACTTGATTATTTTCATCCCCGTTATGTTCTGGGCGGGAGCGGAGATGTTTCTCATCATCTTCCTCTTGTCCCCGGTCATCGTGGGTATCCTGGCGGTTATCGGGTTGTACCCGTTTCTCATCGCCGCCGTTCTCCTGGTCGTTATCTTTTACCTCCTGCATCGGGATCTGGGGATATCGTTGTTCGTCCTGGTATTGAACCTCAGTGTCGGTTTCGGCACGCAATATTTTTATAACGCGTTGCCCGAATACCAGCGCGAGCGAATCGCGGTGTTCCTCGATCCTACACGCGACCCCCTTAGCGCCGGCTACAACGTCATCCAATCCAAGGTGGCTATTGGCTCCGGAGGGTGGTTCGGCAAGGGATTCCTGCACGGAACACAAACCCAGCTTCGTTTTATTCCGGAACAATGGACCGATTTCATCTTTTGCGTCCCAGCGGAAGAATTCGGTTTTTTCGGAGCCGTGGTTGTCATCGTTCTGTTCCTGATCATCATTACCCGGGGATTCTACCTCGCCTCGCAATGCGACTCCCCGTTCACCAGCATCCTCGTTGTCGGCATGGTATCGATTCTTCTCGCCCATGTTTTCATCAACATCGGGATGACCCTGGGGCTGCTTCCGGTGATCGGCATTCCCCTGCCCTTGATGTCGTACGGAGGGTCTTCGCTTCTCAGCACGATGATCATTCTCGGCATTCTGCTCCATTCCAACCTCTACAAGCATCGTTCCGAGTGACGCCTTCTTGCTTCCAACGACGAATTGACGTAGCTTTCCGTATCTACTGTTTTGCCGACAAGGCAGACCGTAAACAGAGTAACATGCCGTTATTATTAACTCACCACACTGTTCCCAGGTCTGCCGGCATGGCCGCCGGAGGTCTTCACGGCGCCTGCGCATACAACACTCTTTATCGCAACAACCGGACCCCCAACATTGCATTGGTTAGAAAAACATGAATGATAAAAATATATCATTGAACGATCTCATGGAATCCCAACCCGACGAAAGCGGGGATCCATCCGCCATTGATTACGTTGGAGTTGTCGGCGGTGGCGTGATGGGTCGGGGCATCGCGCAGACCTTCGCCAGTTACGGACTGAATGTTCTCATCGTAGAAAAAGACGAGGACTGCGCCCGTCGTACTCTTAACGGGCTGAACGAAAACATGGAAAGGGAAATACAGCGCTGGGCCATGACCGAGTCGGACAAAAAAAGTATCCTGTCCCGCATCAAGATTACAACGGACATCGAAGAATGCCGCAACGTTGATTTCGTCGTGGAAGCGGTGGATGAAAAATTCGATTT
>JAJRXL010000065.1 GCA_024276335.1 Bacteroidota bacterium | reverse complement strand
CTCCCCGTTGATCCCGCCGCCGATTACTGTCGCGCCGGTTCGCTTCATGACCGGCACCGATTCCCCCGTAAGCATCGATTCATCCACCGATGATTCTCCCTCAACGACCGCACCGTCGGCGGGAATTTTTTCACCAGGTTTAACCAGGACGCGATTGCCCGACGCGAGCTTTTCCAACGACACATCTTCAACGCTGCCGTCTTCATGGATCAGATGTGCAGCAGACGGCATCAACTTGGCCAATTCCTCCAGTGCACGCGATGCGCCCATGACAGATTTCATCTCAATCCAGTGGCCCAGAAGCATGATGTCGATCAACGTTGCGAGCTCCCAGAAAAAAACCTTCCCGGACAAACCAAAGGCAACCACCGTGCTATAGAAATAGGCGACACTGATCGCCAACGCGATGAGCGTCATCATCCCCGGTCTTTTCTTCCTCGTTTCTTCGAGGATGCCCTTTAGGAACGGGTAGCCGCCGTAGAAAAACACGAGTGTGGACAGTGCAAACGAGACGTAGATATCACCCGCAAATTGCAGGAACTCCAGGCCGAGCAATGCTTGGATCATCGGCGAGAGAACAAGAATCGGTACAGTCAGGACAAGCGATATCCAAAACCGCTTCCGAAAATCCTCTACCATGTGCGCATGATGATCATGATGGGAGTGCTGATGATGCTTTCCTTCCTCATGTCCCGTATCCTGATGCTGATGGTCGGCGGTGTGCCCGGCATGTTCAGCGCCATGAACGGCATGATGGTCATGACCTTGATGAGCATGTGATGCATTGCCGTGCTGGTCCTGTGAATTCCGTTCGCTCATTTTGACACCCTCTCAAATACTATAAATGAAACAGTCGCGGTTCATAACCGGCGGTCAATGATCGTGATCAGAATTATGATGATCTTCACTGACGATGCCTGTCTTGACGCCAATCCCCTTTTCAAACACCATGTGCCCTCCCATGTCGGCACCGTAAACGAGAACCGCGCTCACCAACAGCAGAGCAGGAAACAACCATTTCCGGAGACTCCCTTCACGGATCTCTTTTACCTTGAGCACAACGGCGCTGAGAATCACAAGGATGATGCTCATGGTCAACATGACGTTGCGATGCTGATGAACCAGGTCATGCCCCGGCGCATCATGACCAAGCGCATCCGAAGCAATGTACCCTGATACCACGGCAAAGATGGCAGTCAGTGCGCTAATATGCAACATTAGCACGGCGGATGATTTCAAGGTCTCTCGCTTGGTCACCACGTAAAGTCCTTCCAGCGCAAGTGCGATCAACAGAGATGCAATCGGGAAATGAATAATCATCGGATGGAGCAAATTCATGTGACACCTTCCGGATTGATGAGCATCTTATCTGTCAAAGGATTCAAGCATCGACGTCCGTGATGCTCAGGACGATCCCCTTGACTCACGAGGCCCCACTTCGTAACGGTCATGCGCCTCTTCCCCGGTGCCGCGTGTGCTTCCTTGGATGCTTCGGGTACTTCCTTTTCTTGCTTCCCGCGCCATTTTCAATATACTTCTCAGGTTCTCTTTCGAAGTTCTTTTGGCACAGAGGACAGCAAAGGTAGTAAACGTTCCCCCCGTAGCTTGCTTTCATGTATGCCGTATTCGGGTTCACTTTTTTTCCGCAGACTGGGTCTCTATGCATGTCATTCTCCTTGTTAAAGCACATGTTATTTAATAGACAGGGGGCGCCGTCTCGCCCGGAAACAGCACCCCTAAGACGCATCATCATTTCTTCTTCATATGATTCGAATGCTCATGTTTCTTGCTTCCCTTGTCCATCATTTGGCATTTCATTTTCTTCGAATCATGCATCATTTTCTTCATCATTTGGCTCATATCCTTGTCTTTCATCATCGCCATGCACATCTGCATCATGGACGAGGTATCGCCTTTTGCCCGTGTCATCATTTTTTCCATCATTTGCATTCGCATCTGCTTGTTTCCTGCAATTTCATCCATCATCATCCCCATGTGACCGGACGGCTTCACGGCACTACCGGATACCTTTTCACCGGTCGATTCATTTTGCGCAATAGAAGTTGCCGGAATTGACAAGACGAAAACTGCTGCAAACATCGCTATGATTATTGTCTTTTTCATGATTGTTCTCCTTACGTATGGTTTATTCTCGTTTCTTTCATTTCCTTTCAGATACCATGACCCATCGCGTCGTTATACATGAATCACGGAAATGCAGGACGGGATTTTCCTAATCTCATTTCATTGACGTTTTTGCGCAAAAATCTCATCACCTTTTACCAGAACGTCGTATTCTTCAAGCGGTCTTGGTGGCGGCCCGGCGATATTGATACCGTTCAAGTTATAATGGCCATTGTGGCACGCGCACCATATGTGCTGGAGATCGGGGCGATACTGCACCGTGCACCCCAAATGAGTGCAGACCGCGGTAAATGCTTTTAATTCGCCCTGTGGTGTATCGATCAGAATACCAGGCTCATTCCCGAATCGGAAAATCAATCCACTGTTTGGTTTCAGGTCGCCAACCTTTGCCGCTTTTACAAGATTCGTAACCGGCTCCCTGCTTTTCGGAGGTATAAGGTATTTCACCACGGGATAAATGATAGACAGAACGACGGCACTGGCTGAAAAGCTGAGGAGAAATTCCAGAACCGATCGACGTGGGATGCCCCCACCACCTTTGTTGCTGTTCTCCGGTATATTTTCATTCTTTTCATTCATGATCTTTCTCAATAAACTTCGCCGCAGACATATCGGTTTTGTCGTTTATTTATGCTGTACGATTTCTTCGCCTTCTTCACCGGTGCGGATCTTCACTGCACGCTCAATGCTCGAAACAAAAATAATTCCATCGCCGCGCTGATGCGTGCATCCGTATTCCTGGATAATCTTTACTACCTCATCTGCAACTTCATCTCGACACACTAATTCGATTTTAGCCATTTTCGACATTTTCTCTATATACTCCATCGAGTATTTCCAATTTCTCTTATCAATAAATTGACCGATTCCCGAGACATCAATGACGGTCATGCAACAATATCCCTTCCGCTTCAGCGCGTCAATGACCTTATGCACAATTGACATTCTTACATACGCTTTTATTTCTTTCATGATTTTGCCCTCTTGTAATTTGTCGCCGTCTCATGTGCTTCCCACTCCTGCCAGGAAGCTCTTTAATCGAAATCATGCAAAACCAATGCCAGATATAAAAGGATTGTTACGCCTCATTTTCTTCCTAAAAACCGTTTTCCGCACTGTTTGATAAAAAAAACCATCTTTCCACATAAATATTTTTTACTCAAACATATCTATTGTTTTACTACAGGAAAAAAATCATTCTTTTTTTCCTATCACAACACCATAGTTCTTGAGCTTGGAATAGAGCGTCGGCTTTGTGATTCCAAGTATTTCACACGCCTTCGTCTTGTCACCGTTGCAATAATCCAAAACAAAAAGGATATGGCGTTTTTCAAGCTCCCGCAGGGAAAACGGATTCCCATCCTTATCAATCGAGAACGACATGGGACCGTTTCCCGATCTCGCACTCTCTTGGTCCAATGGGACCACCGGCAATATTTCGTTGGTTGCCAGCGCTACGGAGCGCGTCAATACATTTTCCAGCTCCCGTATATTTCCCGGCCAATCGTAACTATGAAATGTCCTCAGTAATTTTCGCGGAACCGTTTTGATGTTTTTATGCAATGAAATATTAATTTTTTTCAACAAGTGCTCAACAAGTTGAGGGATATCATCCTTCCTTTCTCGCAGGGGAGGAACAGTAATCGTCAGTATATTCAACCTGTAGTAGAGATCTTCTCTGAAAAGCCCTCGTTCAATATCACTTTTTAAATCCCGGTGTGTCGCCGCGATCACGCGAGCTTTCAATGCAACGGTCTCGTTTCCACCGACCTTCTCGAACTCTTTCTGCTGCAAAACGCGCAAGAGCTTCGATTGCATCCCCAGCGGCATGTCGCCTATTTCGTCCAGGAAAACGGTGCCTTCTCCAGCGAGCTCAAATTTACCCTGTTTGTCCCGGATAGCATCCGTAAACGCTCCCTTGACATGTCCGAAAAGTTCACTTTCCAGTAAAGCCTCGGGAATTGCCGAACAATTAATGGCATAAAACGGCTCATCCTGCTTCGAGCCGAATGCATGTATCGCGCGAGCAACCACCTCTTTTCCCGTTCCCGTTTCTCCCTGGATCAGTACCGTGACCTTGCTTTGCGAAGCAATACCAATTTGTTTAAACACTTCCTGTATCGACGGGTGACTCCCGATCAGTGTATATTCAAGGTTATACTCATGCAACGCCCCTGCAACCTGAGCGAATGTAACCGCATCTTTCACGTTCATATATTCATTGGCGCGTTTTACGATATCCATCAAGTTGCCCAATTCGACCGGCTTGGTGACGTAATCGAAAACCCCCTGCTGAACGGCTCGCACGGTAGTACCCATATCCTCGTGCGCCGTGAGCATGATTACCGGGGCCTTGAAACCGGAATCCTTCCATTCTCGAATTAAGTCCAATCCACTCCCATCCGGGAGCGATATGTCGCAAAGAACAACATCGGGATTAAATGACTTCACGGAATGACGGGCCTCTTCCACGGTATGGATACCAAGGACCTCGAACCCGTGTTCAGCGAAGTAGAGTTGAAGGGTTTCCACAATCGAGACATCATCATCAATAAGCAACAGTTTCATGAGGATCTATCCTTTCTGTTAGAGGATCAATCGAGGCAACCAAATCGTCACCTTGGTGCCAACACCAGGTTCGGACATGGCGCTGATTGTTCCACCATGAGATTCAACCAGTTTTTTCGAGATCGCCAATCCCAACCCGCTCCCATTGCTTTTCTTTGAAAAGAACGGATCGAAAATATGCTCCAGGTACTCCTTCTCAATACCGCACCCCTGGTCCGCGACGTCGATATATACTGCATTTGTAATCGGTTCCGCCCTTACCGAAATGCTCAACACCCCGTTTTCCATCGATTCCAAGGCATTTTGAACGACATTTAACAGTACCTGCTGAATCAGGTCCGGATCGACGGCTATCTTCGTCTCCGGCTGCGGATTATGAACAGCCACTTCGACCTCCGACTGTTCGAGCATGGGAAACAAGACATCCATCGTCCGTTCGATCAATTGGTCGACATCGACAGGTTGAACATCTAATTGCACGGGCCGCGCGTATGCCAGGAGGTCGCGCACGAGTTTCTCCAACCGGTTGAGCTCCCTTCGAAGTATGCGTACGTATTTTTGAGTATGATGATCTCCAACGACCCGGCTGGTAAGGATATCGACGTTCATTTTAATCGAAGTCAACGGATTCCTCAGCTCATGCGAGATCATCGTCAGGAAACCGCCTATGGCGGCAAGGTGCTCCTTTTTCCGGATTTCCTTCTCCAACTTTCGTCGTTGCGTATTGTCAATTGCCACAACGAGCCATCCTTCGCGAACGTTTTTCGTTTCGACGGGCGTGGCCGAGATATAACAAACCTGCTCGGATCCATTGGAATGAGGAATTTCAACCTCTTCGGCCCACGGTTCTCCTTCCCTCATTTTCTGTTCTATTTCCTTGTTAACGTTTTTCGGAAAAGGCAAGGAAATAAACGAATGCTCAACAAGATCAAGAACCGATAAACCAAACATGCGCCCAAACGCATGGTTCGCTTGAAGGATGTTCAAATTCTTGTCTATTAGGGCAATGCCTTCCGTGGAATGTTGAATCGCGTTCCATAAAACAGAGATTTTTTTCTCTTTTTCGGAGAGGATTTTTTCACGAAGCGCGAGGTCCTCGGCCATCTTGTTGAGTGTTGTAGCCAGCAGTCCCATCTCGTCCCTGGACTGAATATTACTTCGCGCCTGGTAATTTCCGCTGCTAAACTTTTCCGCGGTTTCTCTCAAGTTCCTCAGGGGCTTTGCAATCCATCGAATAATGGTATAGGCCAGCGGAATGCTGACCAGGGAACCGGAAGCAGACATGACGCCTACCCAGAACCAGGTATGATGATCGTTGATTCCAAGAACAAAAATACAAAACGGCAACTGGATCAAGAGAAACCCGATGGGAATTACCGTCGCTGTCGTGAGCTGGATTTTTTTTGCCAATGTCATCGTGGTACCTGCGTGAACACTCTCGAGGAAAAGTACGTTGCTATCGGAAACGGAGGCGGATTCGGCCTTTCGACCGAATCCACCCGCGCGTTCCGACGATCATGACCAGACGCTGCACCTGGTCAACCTTTTCTGCTCAATCATTCTCTATCACCCAGGCTCATTTGACTTCGACCGCCTCGCCTTCGTCCTCGTCTTCCGGCTGCAGAACGCCGGCCTTTTTCATTTTCCAGGTCCGCCACAACAGGTAGATGGACGGGTATACCATGAGTTCCATGAGGAAGCTGGTAATAATTCCACCCACCATCGGAGCGGCGATGCGCTTCATGACATCCGACCCGGTGCCGGTGCTCCACAAGATGGGCATCAGCCCTGCCACCAGAGTGGCAACAGTCATGAGCTTGGGCCGGACACGCTGAACCGCTCCATGATAGATCGCATCTTTCAGATGCGATATCTTCTGCATCAAGCCCTTGTTCTTGTATTTCTCATACGCAAGATCGAGATACAAGAGCATGACGACACCTGTTTCCGCGTCGATACCGGCAAGGGCGATGATTCCCACCCAAACGGCTATACTCATATTGTACCCGGCGAAATACAGGTACCAGAATGCGCCGACCAGCGAAAACGGTACTGCCAGGAGCACGATGAGGGTTTTTTCCATGGACTTGGTATTCATGTAAATCAGGAAGAAGACAATCAAGAGCGTAATCGGAATAACCAGCATCAGTCTTTTTTCCGCATGCTCCATGTATTCGTACTGCCCGCTCCACACAATGTTATACCCCGGCGGAAGATGGACTTTTTGCATCACCGCCTCCTGTGCCTTCTTGACGTAAGTCCCGATATCGCTCGTGGTCAAGTCAACATACACCCAGGCGTTGGGCCGCGAATTTTCCGTCTTGATAGAGGGAGGGCCTTTCTTGATGCTGATGTCCGCCAATTCCGTCATGGGGATCTGTCCGCCGCTCTTTATCGGCACCAGCATCCTTCGTAACGCTTCGAGGTCTTCACGATAGTCTCGCTGATAGCGCAAATTGACGGGGTACCGCTCCAGGCCCTCCACTGTCGTCGTGATGTTCATGCCGCCCGCGGCCGACATGATTACATCCTGGACGTCCTGGACGGTGAGCCCATACCGGGCGATAGCCTCGCGCCGAATCTTGAAATCGAGATAATTCCCCCCCATTACCCGCTCCGCGTAAGCGGACAATGTCCCCGGGATCTCTTTTACGGCAGCCTCCACTTGCTTTCCGATTTCTTCCAAAACCGTAAGATCGGGACCGGAAATCTTGATCCCGACAGGAGTTTTAATCCCGGTGGACAACATGTCGATTCGGGTTTTGATAGGCATGGTCCAGGCATTGGTCACACCGGGAAACTGGATCGCGGCATTCATTTCCTCGATCAATTTTTCCACGGTCATGCCCGGTCGCCATTCATCTTCCGGTTTTAACATGATCGTCGTCTCGATCATCGACAGCGGTGCCGGATCGGTCGCCGTCTCGGCTCGACCGATTTTCCCAAAGACATGGTGGACCTCGGGGAAGGACTTGATGATCTTATCCGTCTGCTGGAGGATTTCCCGCGCCTTGGTTATGGAAATGCCGGGTAAGGTAGTTGGCATGTAGAGGAGGTCCCCTTCGTACAAGGGGGGCATAAATTCCGAGCCTATTCGGGAAAACGGAAAGGCGATCGATAACATCAGCGCTATTGCCCCGCCGACAAACCACCACTTGTACTTCAGCGAGAGGTGGTTGATCGGATGGTACATCTTGATGATCCAGCGGTTGATCGGGTTTTCCGATTCTTTGCGGATCTTGCCCCGGATAAAGTATCCCATGAGCACCGGCACTAACGTGATGGCAAGGATCGCGGCTGCCCCCATGGCGTACGTCTTGGTGAACGCAAGGGGCTTGAACAATCGACCTTCCTGCTGCTCCAGGGTAAAAATCGGCAAGAAGGATACGGTAATAACGAGCAAAGAGTAGAACAGGGATGGTCCGACTTCGCGCGCCGATTCCAGGATAAGTGTCCAGTGATCCCGCCGCTGCTCCGGCGGCAACAGATTCTCATGCTCGATGTGCTTGTGAGCATTTTCAATCATGATTATGGCGGCATCGACCATCGCCCCAATGGCAATGGCGATTACTCCCAATGACATGATGTTCGCATTAATGCCCTGTAAATTCATTACGATGAATGCCGCCAGAATCGCCACCGGCAGCGTGATAATAGCCACCAAGGAACTGCGGAAATGCAACAGGAAGAGCAAAATAATCAGCGAGACCACGATGCCTTCTTCGATGAGTTTGTCCCGCAGGTTTTCAATCGCGCGTTCAATCAATGCAGATCGATCGTACGCGGTCTTGATTTCCACGTCGTCAGGAAGCCCTTCCTTCAGTTCCTCCAATTTTTCCTTGACGCGTTCGATCGTTGCGAGGGCATTCTCCCCGAACCGCATGACAACGATTCCTCCGACGGCCTCTCCTTCTCCGTCCCATTCCGCCAAACCTCGCCGCAGCTCCGGACCGAGCGAAACGTCGGCAATATCCCGCAAGTAAATCGGGGTTCCCCTCTCAGTTGAACCGAGTGAAATGCTTTTAACATCTTCGACGGATTGAATGTACCCGAGGCCACGAACCATGTATTCCGCTTCGGCGAACTCCACTAGCCGGCCGCCAACATCGTTGTTACTGCGCTTAATTGCCTCCTTCACCTGCGAGAGTGGAATACCGTAGGATTGCAGCTTGTTGGGGTCAACCTGGACCTGGTATTGTTTCACGTACCCACCGATCGAAGCCACTTCACTGACCCCTTCCACGGAAGTGAGCTCATACTTCAAGAACCAGTCCTGGTACGAGCGCAATTCCTGCAGACTGCGTTTATCCGATTGCAGCGTGTACTCATACACCCAGCCCAAACCAGTAGCGTCGGGCCCCAGTTGGGGTGTTACGTTTTTCGGCAACTGGCTCTGCAACGTGCTGAGATACTCCAGTACCCGGCTGCGTGCCCAGTATATATCCGTCCCGTCTTCAAAAATGACGTAAACGAAGGAGAAACCGAAAAACGAGTACCCTCGCACAACCCGCGCGTACGGCACGGCCAGCATTTTGGTCGTAAGAGGATATGTTACCTGATCTTCCACGATGCGCGGCGCCTGCCCGGGATACTCAGTGTAGATAATGACCTGCACATCACTCAAATCCGGTATTGCGTCCACCGGCGTCTGCAACATGCTATAAGTCCCCAAAACAACGATTACCGCCGTACCGAGAAGAACAATGAACTTGTTATCGATGCACCACTCAATAATTTTACCTAACATGATGCACCTCTCAATGGTTATGGCCGGAGGGAGGGGCCGGTGTTTCCTCGGCTTCACCTTCGGCGTGACTACGGGTGCTCCGCATCTGGCTTAAAGCAGCGCGCAAATTGCTCTCGGAATCGATGAGGAACTGGGACGATAGCACAATGCGCTCACCCTCTTGCAATCCTTTTAAGACCTCGTAGTACCCCTCGGCCAAAATCCCCAGGCTGATATCACGCGGTTCGAACCGTCCTTTTCCCAGGGCCACGATGACCACGTTCGTTTCACCGGAACGAATCACCGCTTG
Source organism: Bacteroidota bacterium (assembly GCA_024276335.1). GTDB lineage: Bacteria > Bacteroidota > Ignavibacteria > SZUA-365 > JAADGX01 > JAADGX01. Next base: position 87 of record JAJRXL010000065.1, on the reverse strand, counting down.
TTCGGGTACCGTGAGAACGTCCTTTCGAGCATTACCATGAATTTCAACATTGGCGAACATCTCCGGTTTAAGCTCCAGCTTCGGATT
>JAJRXL010000064.1 GCA_024276335.1 Bacteroidota bacterium | reverse complement strand
TAGATGCTCATGCCGATCTTGTATTTCTGTTCCGGCGTCATGGACCGGTAGATCTCTTTCTGTACCGGGTGCATTCCCTCGTCATGCATGGACTGCTTCGGCAATCGTTTCCACCACGTATCGCTGCATGTCTTTTGTCATTTCGGGATAGACGGGAATCGAAAGAATAGTCCGCGCAACTTCATCCGCGACGGGGAAGCTCCCGCCGGCGGAGGGAATATCCGCGAAGCATTCCTGCCGGTGAAAGGGAACGGGGTAGTAGATTTCGCACCCGACGTTCCGTTCACGAAGATACTGCATAACCTTGTCGCGTTTTTCCACCCGGATCGAGTACTGGTTGTAAATGTGGTATAAGCCGGGTTGCGCGTCCGCATGGATTTCTTTGGGGAGAAGAACCGCGTTGCGTTCATCGAACGTTGTGCGGCCCGGTTCTTCCGCCAGCCCCGCTTCGATAAACAACCGGTTATAGTTGTGCGCGTTCTCGCGCCGACGCCGACTCCAATCTTCGAGGCGCGGCAACTTGACCCGCAGGACCGCCGCCTGCAACGCGTCCAACCGGAAATTTCCGCCTATGATCTTGTGATAGTATTTCGGCTCGCCGCCGTGCACGCGCATGATTTTCATCCTGTGATACAGCCCGGGATCGCGTGTAATGACCAGGCCGCCGTCACCGAAACATCCCAGGTTCTTGCTGGGGAAAAAGGAAAAGCACCCGGTGGTTCCGATCGTGCCCGCGAATCGACCGTCGCCGCAGCGCACGCCGATGGCCTGGGCAGCGTCTTCTACGACGTGCAAATCGTGCGCTTGCGCGATCTCCATGATCGCCTTCATGTCCGCCGCCTGGCCGAAGAGGTGCACCGGGATGACTGCCCGCGTACGTGACGTGATGGCTTGCTCCAGTACCCCGGGATCGATATTGAATGAAACAGGATCGATGTCCACGAAGACCGGCGTGGCGTGAAGACGGGACACGACTCCCGCTGTGGCGAAGAAGCTTAAGGTGGGCACGATCACCTCGTCCCCGGGACCGACGCCCAGCGCCATCAGCGACAGCAGCAGCGCATCCGTACCTGATGAAACGCCCAGGGCGTAAGGGACCTCGAGATACTCAGCGATTTCCTTTTCAAACGCGGCCACTTCGTCACCCAGGATAAAGCGCTGGCTTTCCGCCACACGCATCACGGCAGCGTCAAGCTCGGGTTTCAGCGAGCGGTACTGCGCCCGAAGATCGAGGAGTGGCACGTTTCGTTCGGTCATCCTTCGATTTCCTTCAGGTCGGCTTCCACCATCAATTCCACCAGTTCCTTGAACGAGGTCTTGGGACTCCACCCCAGTCGTTCCTTGGCGCGTGTGGCGTCTCCAAGAAGAATATCGACTTCGGCCGGGCGGTAGTACGTGGGATCGGTCGTCACGTAATCCTGCCAATTCAATCCTACCAGCGAAAACGCGTGCTCGCAGAATTCCCGCACGCTGTGGGTCTCGCCGGTGGCGACGACGAAGTCGTCCGGGGTTTCCTGTTGGAGCATAAGCCACATGGCGTCCACGTATTCCTTGGCGTATCCCCAGTCCCGCTTGGCGTCCAGGTTTCCGAGCCGCAGCTCCTTCTTGCGTCCTTTCTTGATCATGGCGGCATGCCACGATATCTTCCTGGTCACGAACTCGAAACCGCGGCGAGGAGACTCGTGGTTGTACAGGATTCCGTTCCAGGTCTTCAGGCCGTACGCTTCGCGGTAATTCCGCGTCAAGTCGAAACCCGCGACCTTCGTTATGCCGTAAGCGGAGCGGGGGTGGAACGGTGTCTCCTCGTTCTGCGGCACTTCATGTACCTTGCCGAACATCTCGCTCGATCCCGCGAAGTAGAAACGGCATTCCGGGACGATTTGCTTGATGCTGCTGAGGATGTAGTGCGTGCCGTTAATGTTCGTGTTGAAGGTGGAGAACTCGTCTTCGAACGAGTAGCTGACGAAACTCTGGGCGGCAAGATGGTAGCATTCCTCCGGTTCGACTTGTCGCACCACGGAAAAGATACTGGGGTAGCTTTCCAGCGAAGCGGGATGCAGGTGAACCTGGTCGAGGATGTGGCGGATGCGCGACAGGCGGTGCTCCGGGTCTTCAATCGCCACGCGGCGAACGATGCCGTGAACTTCGTAGTCTTTTTCCAGTAGGAGCTCGGCGAGGTAACTACCGTCCTGCCCGGTGATTCCGGTTATAAGGGCTTTCTTCATGATATCCGAGGTTTTAGGAAGGGGCGAGTCGGCAACGACACGCGCAACCGTTCAATACGCTGCTACAAACGGGTTATGCGGCTGTGAGTTGGACGAGGTCCGACACCGGGACCTCGATGGAAAGAGTCTGGCTGATCGCTTCAATCGTAATCGCGACGCGTGTGTGTCCGCGGTATTCGACCAAGATACCGGTCAACCCTTGCAACGGTCCGCGTCGCACACGGACTTCCTGACCGAGACAAAGAGGCGTTTTTTCCACGCGAATATCGCGGGGACGAGTAATGGCGAGCCTGACGTTTTCGATAATCTCATCGCGGACTACCGCAATAGCGCCCCCGAAGTGCACGTACTTCATGGCTCCGTCGGCGGCAAGGGCTTTCAGTCTCTCCCGCTCGCTGCCGATCCGGACGAAGATGTAACCGGGAAAAAGGGGCACGGCAACGGCTTTCTTCCGATCCGACCAGACATGGATTTCCTCCCGCATCGGGAAGAAGACCTCGATATGCTGCTCGCGGAGAAACTGGGCGGTCTTCCTCTCCCAGCGGGGCCTGGTGTATAGAACGAGCCAGCGTCGATATCCATGGTGGTTCATAGTTCGGCGTCCTGATAACTATCCGTGTAATCATGTCAGCGATGATTCGCTAATAGCCTTGTTCAGGCACAGCTCCGCCAACTCAGTCACAGTGAGGTGGCAAAAATCGCGAAAAAACGTATTTCCCCCCGTCGGCGAAAAACGACTGCCGCCGTTATTCTCCCCCTGGAACCCGCGCTTCCGTTAGGAACCGGGTCCTGAAACTCCAATACAAAGATGTGCCATGAAACACGTTCATTTATCGTCGCGGAAGCATGAGGACGGCCCGCACCACGTCCACGCATCGTCCCTTCGACATTGCTCCGGGGTTATGCTTTCCGCAGGCAAACGTATTACCGAATTCCTCACCTGTACTTTCCTCATGCTTGTGAAGCGTTATTTTCTATTCTTTCAAAGATAAAAAACTGTTTGTTACGAACAAACACATTCGTGATTTTTTCACCGTCAACTTACTCGTTCTTTATCTCCTCCAGAAGTTGTGACGCCTCTTTCTTGAATCGTGCGTCATCCTCATCACTTATAGGAAGGTACGGTATTTTATAAAGGTGGTCTTTTGCTTTCTGGTATTCATCCATTTCAACGTAATTCCGGGCCGCGTCGAGGCGGAACATGATGAACTTCGGGTTCAAGGAAATAGCTTTTTCATATTCCTCCGCAGCCACGTCCCGGTCCCCCCATCCCAATCCCAGCGGCAACCGAACGAGATACGGCTTGTCACACACCTTTGCGTGAGCGCGAGCCAAGACGTAGTGCGCCACCGCGACCTGGTCGCTGGGAGCATTTCCCAATTGTATGGCTTTTTCAACGTCGTCCTTCACGTCATTGACGAGACTGATAGCATTGAAAACCCCCTTGAACAGAGCAATCCTGCCCTTGACGATGGCGCGCCGCAAGTACCCCATCATACTGCCGGGGTTTGCCTTGATTGCTTTTTCGGCGTACTCCAATCCTTTTTCATACACCTTCAACTGGGTATCTTCCTGGTCGTCGGTTTCCGCCGGCATGTGCTCGGCAATATCGACGTAGGCCCGACTGACTTTCCAGAGAGCTTCATGATTGTTCTGATCCAGTTTCAATGCCGCAAGGTACTGTTCGAGAGCCTTCCCGTTGTTAAACTTGTGATAGAATTCATCACCCTGTTTGATCAGCGTCTGCGCGTCCTGGCTCCAGGC
>JAJRXL010000063.1 GCA_024276335.1 Bacteroidota bacterium | reverse complement strand
TCACAAACACAAGAAGGTAAAGCAGTGGCTTGCCAGCAAAAGAAAAATCACCCTGCATTTTACTCCGACATATGCATCTTGGTTGAATCAAGTTGAGATTTGGTTTAATATCTTGACAAAGGACGTGCTCAAAGGGGCGGTATGGCATTCGAACAACCATCTGGTCAGTCAGCTCGTTGAGTATATCGATACCTACAACAAGACGCGAGCCAAGCCCTTCAACGCGAGCCAAGCCCTTCAAGTGGACATATGATGGGAAAAGGAATAATAGTGCGCGTAATAACAAATCGTTACACTAGAAGGCATACCATCCGGTTACTGTCATCCTTCCTGCCTTGTTTTTTTCCTCTGGCCCAGGGTGTATATTTACTGAGTGAAATTTGCACGATACGGAAACCCCTACCATGACAAACGGATACATCAAGGAAGCGGAAAACATCATTGCCCGCCTCCACAAACTCGCGCGTAACATCTGGTGGACCTGGACACCCCGGGCCCAGGACATTTTCCTGGAGCTGGCCGAGCAGAAATGGCACACCAGCAACCACAATGCCGTGGCGGTTCTCAACTCCACCTCGGACCAGGAGCTGCGCGCCCGCCTCTGCGATAGGGACTTCGCCGAGCGCGTGGTGAAGGTGCTGGACGAATTCGACTACTACATGTCGCGGGAGGATACCTGGTGCACCAAGCACGCGCCGGAATTATTCGAGAACCCGGTGGCGTATTTTTCCATGGAATTCGGCCTGCACGAATGCCTTCCCATCTACTCGGGCGGCCTGGGCGTCCTGGCCGGTGACCATACCAAGTCCGCCAGCGACCTCGGCGTGCCGTTGTACGGCGTCAGCCTGTTCTACCGCTACGGGTATTTCAAGCAATCCATCCAGCCCGACGGCTGGCAGCAGGAAAGCTATCCGTCCATCAACCCCGGGGAGATCCCCGTCGAGCTGGTGGTGGACGAATCGGGGGAACCCGTCACGGCGGAAGTAGAGATCGCCCACAACACGGTAACGTTTCACGCCTGGCGCATCAACGTAGGCCGCGTGACTATTTACCTTCTCGATACCGACCGCGCGGAAAACGAGCTCCATCACCGCGACATCACGGCCCACGTGTACGGCGGCGATTCCACGACACGCATCATGCAGGAGATCGTCCTCGGCATCGGGGGCGTGCGCTTCCTCCGGAAGATCGGCGTGGAACCGGGCGTCTTTCACATGAACGAAGGGCATCCCGCGTTCCTCACCCTCGAGTTGCTCCGGGAGAACATCAAGGGCGGTAAATCGCGCGAAGAAGCGGAAGCCTGGGTGAAGAACCACTGCGTGTTCACGACCCACACCCCTGTTCCGGCCGGGCACGATCGTTTCTCCCGGGATATGATGGAGTACATCATGGCCGGGTTCCTGAAATCGCTCGACATGAACCTGAGCGAGATCATGCCGTTAGGTCGCGTTAACCCGGATGATCCGGAGGAGCCGTTCTGCATGACCGTCCTCGCATTGAAGCTCTCCCGCGCCGCCAACGGCGTCAGCGAGCTGCACGGGCGTGTATCGCGCGAGATGTGGAAGGACGTGTTCAACGTCGATAGCCCCGACAAGGTGCCGATAGGACACGTGACCAATGGCGTGCACAGCCTGGGCTGGATGACCAACCGCACGCGTGATTTCTGGCAGCGCCATCTCGGCTCGAAGTGGATATACTACCTCAAGAATCCCATCATCTGGGAACAGGTGTCAGACCCGGAGCTGATTTCCGACGAGGAAATATGGGCGTTCCGTTACGCGCTGAGAAGGGACCTGATCGAGTTCGTGCGGAGAAAGCTGAAGAGTTACTACCAGAAGCAGGGAACGGATTTCCACCAGGTCGCGGACAAGATCCTGTCGCCGGATGTCCTGACTATCGGTTTCGCACGGAGATTCGCCACGTATAAAAGGGCGCCGCTCATCTTCCGGTTCTTCGACGAGGTCCTGTCGCTGTTCACCGATGACAAGAGGCCGATCCAGATCATCTTCGCGGGCAAGGCCCACCCGCGCGACGACGCGGGGAAGCGCTACATCCAGGAAATCGTCGGTTATGCCAAGAACCCCCTGCTGTTCGGCAAGGTCGTGTTCCTGGAGAACTACGATATCAACATCGCCCGCCACATGATCTCCGGCGTTGACGTCTGGCTGAACACGCCCCGGCGACCCCTGGAAGCCAGCGGGACCAGTGGTATGAAAATTTCGGTGCATGGAGGCATCAATTGTTCTATCCTGGACGGTTGGTGGCGAGAAGGGTACGACGGCACCAACGGCTTTGCCATCGGTGACGACGGGGGAGTGGAAGAACCGGAAAAGCAGGACGAGATCGACGCGGCCAACTTGCTGAAAGTGCTGAAAGAGCATGTCATACCCGAGTTCTACGACAGGGATGAGACCGGCATCCCGCGGCGGTGGATCCAGCGCATGCGCCGCTCGATGACCTCGCTCATTCCCATGTTCAACACCGACCGGATGGTCTCGGATTACGTGCTGAAGTACTACCTCGACCGGTGAAGGCGCAGATCGTAGCTCGCGGAACGAATTGCGGAGGAATGCTGTTTTTGCTGTGAC
>JAJRXL010000012.1 GCA_024276335.1 Bacteroidota bacterium | reverse complement strand
GTATGGGACGCGGTACATCTTCGCCTTTATCGACCGGACAACCATCTCGGCCCAATTCAGGATAAACTACGCCATCACGCCCGATATCTCGGTGGAGATGTACGCCGAGCCGTTCGCGGCCAGCGGACATTATTACGATTTCGGGGAACTGGAAGCTCCGCGCAGCCGGTACCTGCGTCGCTACGGAACGAACGGCTCCAGTATCCGGGCAAACGAGGACGGCTCGCTCGTGGTAACGGACGGCGACGATGAGTTTACTATTCCGAATCGCGACTTCCAGTCGCTTTCATTCCGGAGCAACCTCGTGCTTCGCTGGGAATGGATCCCGGGGAGCACGTTGTACCTCGTATGGCAACAGAACCGGTCGCAATTCGCGCGCACCGGAAACGCGGTCGGATTCGATTCGCTCCTGGACACGGTTTCCGCCGACGGCGATAACTACATCGTACTGAAAGTCTCATATTGGTTTCCCGCGGGATAGCCCGCTCGTTCAGCCGAGATATGAATTCACTGGTACTGAAGATAGCAAACCATTCAGGAGGAGAGATGCCATGAACAGAATCGTCCTGGTTTTTCTTCTGGCGTGGATGGGGCTTTTTCGAGGTGCAGATGCCCAGGATCAGTCCCGCGCGATCGACATCGCCGTGTACGTGGAAGCGCCACTGAAAGCAGTATGGCAGGCCTGGACTACGGAAACAGGCGTCAAGACGTTCCTTGCCCCGGACGCGAAGATTGATCCGCGCGTCGGCGGCGCGTACGAATTGTATTTCGATCCGAAAGCCGAACTCGGACAGCGTGGCAGCGAGGGGTGCGTCATCCTGGCCATCGAACCCATGAAGATGTTGTCATTCACTTTGAATCCTCCGCCGGATATGCCGGAAATCCGAAAGCAGAGAACACACGTTACTGTTCGGTTCTCCCGGGCGAACGAACGAAGCGTCAAGGTATCGATCTTTCATGATGGCTGGGGAGAAGGTGAGCAATGGAATCGCGCATACGAGTATTTCAAGAAAACATGGCGGGAAATAGTCCTGCCCCGACTTGTGTACAGCTTCGCCGTGGAGCCGATCATCTGGGAGGACCCGCAGATTCCTGTCTCTCGGAAATAACTTCCCGCTCGATCAAAGCGGCACAAATGTCACGACATGGTTCGTCTCTTTTGACTCAATCCAGGACCCCCGAGTCCACTGTCCATAATTCTGAGCGAACTTCGCTGTGCTTTGTAAACGACTTGTAATCTTTATGATTACGCCCTTCGGCTCCGCTCAGGGCTACAGATACTCTTAATCGTGTACTTCCCTCGATGGACCACTTCGTGATGACTCCGCTCACTGCTGCGGTGTTTTTTGATGATTTGTCATGCGGCGTACAGTTTCATAAACTCCGTAACGAGTACTTTATTGAAAGAGTTGTAGTAACAGTGAAAACGGGAGTTTCGTGAAAGTATCCGATCTGTTTGTCAAATCGCTCGAAGCCGAAGGCGTCCGCTTTATTTTCGGTGTGCCGGGAGAGGAAAACGAGGATCTCCTGTTTTCGTTGGAGAATTCGAGCATTCGCTTCGTTCCGACCCGGCACGAGCAGGGCGCCGCGTTCATCGCTAACGTGTGGGGACGGCTGTCGGGAAAAGCAGGCGTGTGCATGGCCACGCTCGGTCCCGGCGCGACCAACCTGCTGACCGGTGTGGCCGACGCCAACATGGACAAGGCGCCCCTGGTCGCCATCACTGCCCAGGGCGGGATGTCGCGGATGCACCACGAGAGCCACCAGGCGCTGGACATCGTCAACATGTTCCGTCCCATCACCAAGTGGAACACCGCCGTTTCCTCGCCCGACGCCGTGACCGAGATCGTTCGCAAAGCATTCAAGATCGCGGAATCGGAGAAACCGGGGGCGACACACATCGAGTTGTCCGAGGACCTGGCTTCCATGGAGGCGCGGAAGCGTGTGGAACCCATTGAACCGCGACGGGTACGCCGCCCGGGACCCGATTACAAGGCCTTTGCGGAAACTATGAGCCTGCTCAAGCAGGCCAGGCGTCCGCTTATCATCGCGGGGAACGGCGCCATCAGGAAGCGGGCCAGCAAGCACTTGACGGAATTCGCCCGTACCTTCAACGTCCCGGTGGCCTCGACCTTCATGGGCAAAGGCGCGGTGTCGGACATGCTGGACGTTTCGCTTCTCAGCATCGGCCTCGGCTTCAAGGATTACGTCATGGAGGCCGTCGAGATGGCGGACCTGATCGTGACCGTCGGCTTTGACATCGCGGAATACTCGCCCGAAAAGTGGAATCCCGCTGGAGAAAAGACCATCGTGCACATAGACTTTGTACCCGCCGAGGTGTACACGCATTACACGCCGGAGGTGGAAGTGGTCGGCGACATATCCGGATGCCTGTGGGAGCTGAACGCAAAACTGAAACTGGAGGACCTTCATTTCGAGGAAGGCTGGCACGCACCCTTCAGGGAACGAATACTCGCGGACATCAAGAGCTACGATCTCCGGGAAGGCGAAAGCTTTACCATTCCCGGGACCCTGAACATCGTACGGGAAATCCTGGACGACGACGGTGTGCTGATCAGCGACGTGGGGAGCCACAAGATGTGGATCGCGCGGAATTTTCCCACGTGCAGGCCCAACGGCTGTATCGTCAGCAACGGGCTGGCCAGCATGGGCATATCCCTGCCCGGGGCCATCGCCGCGTCCTTGCTCGATCCCCGCCGCCAGGTTGTGGCGGCCATGGGCGACGGTGGATTCCTGATGAATTCCCAGGAGCTGGAGACGGCCCGGCGCCTGGGCGTCGGTTTCACCGTGCTGGTGTTCAACGACGACGATTACGGCCTGATAAGCTGGAAACAACGCATGTCCAGGGGACGCTCGGTGTTCACGAAGATTTCCAACCCGGACTTCAAGGCTTACGCCGAGAGCTTCGGCATTCCCGCGTACCAACCGACGACACTGTCCGGTCTGAAGGAAGACCTTGGCAAGGCCATCACGAGCGGCGAGCTGGTCCTGGTGGAAGTGCGGGTCGATCCCGCGGTTAATAACGAACTTGTAGATAAATTGAAATCATACTGGGAGGAAAAGTCATGAGTATCACCGTTATCAATCCCGCAACGGGAGAAACCGTCAAGACGTACCCGGAGCTGACGCCGGAGGAAACCGCCGTCGCCGTTGGACAGGCACACAAGGCGTACCTGTCGTGGCGAAGGACCGGGTTTTCCCACCGGGCGGAGCTCATGAAGGAGGCCGCTGCCGTTCTTCGCCGCCGCAAGGACGAGCTTGCCGGTCTCATGGCCTTGGAAATGGGAAAACCGATGCGGGACGGACGCGCCGAGGTGGAGAAATGCGCCTGGGTGTGCGACTACTACGCGGAACACGCGGAAGGCTTCCTCTCGACCGAGATGGTGGAGACGGAAGCGCGGAAGAGTTACGTGACCTTTCAACCCCTCGGTGTCGTGCTCGCGGTCATGCCGTGGAATTTTCCCCTGTGGCAGGTATTCCGGTTCGCAGCCCCGGCCCTCATGGCGGGGAACGCCGGCGTGCTCAAGCACGCTTCCAACGTTCCCGGCAGCGCCCTGGCCATCGAAGATGTGTTTCGCCGGGCGGGCTTCCCGGAGAACCTGTTTCGCACGCTCCTCATCGGTAGCGGGCAGGTGGCGGCCGTGATAGAAAACCCGCTTGTGAAGGCGGTGACCCTGACAGGGAGCACGCCCGCCGGACGGGCGGTGGCGGCGAAAGCGGGGGAGGCGCTGAAGAAAACCGTGCTCGAGCTGGGCGGCAGCGATCCCTACATCGTGCTCGAGGATGCCGATATCCCGGAGGCGGTTGCGACCTGCGTCACCAGCCGGTTG
>JAJRXL010000543.1 GCA_024276335.1 Bacteroidota bacterium | reverse complement strand
TAATCTTCGCTTCAAGTCCGTTCTTCCTGGTGTTAATGGCAAGGTTCTGGGGCAAGGAGCCGGTTCCGCGCTATAAATACGCCATGTTGTTGCTTGGGATTTTCGGTGTTCTCCTCGTGGTCCTGGAAGGACGGTTCGATCTGAACATCAGTCCGGAGATCATCAAGGGAGATATCATTCTTTTCATGGGCATCACCTTCTGGAACGCGGGATCGGTGTACCAAAAAGCCCTGTTCGAAACCCATTCGCCCCTGGCTGTGACAACGACGGGCATGGTTATCGGCACCCTCGTTCTCTTTTTCCTCAATTTCTCTGATGTGCGGTTCGCCACCATCCTCGAGCTGCCGCAAAACGAGTTCCTGCTGTATCTCTTCACCGCGTTCATGCCCGTTGCCTTTGGCATCTATTTCTGGAACTGGGCGGTGGACAACATCGGCGCCGCCCGCAGCGGGATCCTGGCCACGCTGGCCCCGGTGATCGGGGTGATCTCATCTCCCTTCATTGCCGGGGAAAAACTTCTGTTGATCCAGATTGTGGGTACCGTTATAACCTTCGCCGCCGTGTACCTTGCCGAGGACGACCGCATGTTCATGGCGTTGTGCCGGTATGTCCGGGATCGGTTTCGAAAGGAACCCCGCTGCTGAGCGCCGGCGCGGCGCGTTAACTTCCGGAAATCGTGAGACGAACTGCGAGACCACCTTCGTGAATAGTCGTACCGGGGATTCGTGAGCCTGCCAAGTCGTCCGGGCTGGTGCGCTGGTAACGGTAGAAAAGCGATCCCGTCACCCGGCGGCTCAATACGTACCTGATGCGAGGCTCGAGTGTGGTCCGTGTGGTTCCTTCACGGGGCGTGCCGCCTTTATCCATCTCCTTGATATCAAAGATGAGTTGAGAATTATTCTGGCGGCTGAACGAGATGGTGACTTCGAGATCGTTCTTCAAGCGCAACCCCAGCATGGGGACTTCGAATCCCGTTTTACGATACGACAGGGACGCCGTGAATTCATTGGTACTGGTCTGGACGATATTGTTGGACGAAGTGTTGAGCTCGATCGTGTTCTGTTTGCCCCAGCGCGTGGTCAGGGACAAATCGCCGTTCCACAGTTTCTGGAACGACATGCTGACACCGAGAAACGGCTGGAAATTCTGCGTCACCCGCTTGGATTCCGTGATGATCCCCCCGTCCTGGTTGTTACGAATCCGGGTCTCGATGGTGGAAGTGTAGCGGTGCTCGATGGACAGGCGCTTGAACATTTCCTCGAAGATCGGCCATTTCTCCAGGCCGTCCCATTTGAATGCCCAGTTCAGCCGTGGCAACGGAATACCTGCCAGGGTTCCGAAAAACGGCAGAACCTCCAGTCCTTCCTCGAATGCATCGGTCAGGATTTCGGATTCGTTTGCATCGGGGTTCTCCGTTTTCAGCGCCTTGTAACGGCGGCTTACTTCTTCGATATTCGTGCCGAAAGAGCTGAAGAAGAGCCAGTCAGGCATGGACATAAACGAACGACGCGAGTTACCCGTGATGGTTACCGTGTTGATCGACTGGCGGCCAAGTGAGTCCGTGGAGATCTGGTAGTTCTTGTTGACATCCCATCCCATGTCCCAGTTAAGGTCCAGCTTGGCTCCTTCCCACAACTTTCGCTGCGTCCGAATACTGATGGTGTTGCTCTGCCGATAGTCGTCAATAAACTGGGCGGTGACACCCATGCTACTGGGCACGCGGTAACCCCGGCGGTAGTTTTCAATACCGATGAACGGAAAGCTGGATTTGAACGCGATACGACCGCTGAGTGGATTTGGATCACTGATCAAACCGAGCTGGTAAAGTTGGCTCGGCCCCCGCGAGGGATCGCCGGGATTACCAAACAGGGGAGGGGAGGTCCAGAACTGTAGGAACCCTGTTTCGCCGACAACACCGCCGACTTGAGAGTTTGTGCTTTGCTGGAACTGGAATTGGATGTTCTCATAGTCCAGGAACGGAATCTTGATAAGCCACTTGGCGGCCCCGGCCAGTATCTTTCCGGGATCGATGGAAAAACCGCCTCCCTCGGGCTGGAGACTGTCTGCGGGGGCGGCCAGCGAATCGGCCGGGCTGGCGAGTGAATCGGCGGCAACGGCGGCGGAATCGAGGCCGGCTTCGAGAGGATTTACCGATTTTTTCGTTTTCTTGGGCTTGATAGGTCTGGCCACAATCCGGCTACGAGGTTTTGTGGTTGTCGCTGCGGCTTTTTCCTCGGATGGAAACAGCGGTTCGATCCACTGCTTGAGTTTGAAGTTGAGGCTGGCCTGGGTCGAGGCATTGTACGCGGCAATCGTTCCCACCGTCCCCTGCTGTAAATCTCTCTGCCACCGGTAATTGACGTTGTACGAGAGGTTAATGTCCATGACCTTGTCCAACCCCAGGACAGGGGGAATCGTGGGACGCGTGGTGAATGCCAGGCGTTGATCATACCCGGTGGCATCGCCGAAGTAGAATCCGCCGGTTTTCCCGAAAAAGATATCGCGCATGATTACCGAGCTCTGTCGTTGGGCCAGTTCGTTGCCATCGTAATCGCGGATGGTTTCTATCCTCAGGAGCGAAGATTGGAACGAAGCGGCGTAGTCGAGGGATGGATTGAGCAGGCCGCCCTGGAAGGGCTGGAACGAGGTGGTGAAGCCCCGTGTATGTGTAAACGCACGCTGGTAGGGTCTGAAAACGCCCTTGAGGGAGTACGTGCGTTCCTCCGTGCGCGAACGGTATAGCTGGGCGTTCAAGCTGATACGCTTGGGAAAGGGGTTGAATACGAACGCTTCCCAGAAACTCAGCACCGGCATCTCGTGGAAAAGCTTTTCGAAGGGACGGAGTTCGAGAGGAGGAATGTCAATAGAGTATCCGATTCGCGCTGTCCAGTTCCACTGTCGTCGCTTCATGATAACGGGGTCGCGGTACCGGACGATCGAATAATTGTATCCCATTTCCAGTCGGTTGATGATATACCGGTTCAACCAGTCATCTTCCGGTCCTCGAAGTCGGAGCGAAGGCATGGCCCAGGTGTCCTTGATCTCGACGGTCTGCGACTGGAACCGGAGGTTGTACGTACGCCGCTCGATTTCCGCCTCGGTTATATTGGTAGAATCTTTCTCCGCCTCGAGTTTGGCTCGCAACGCATCGGCAGCGGTCTCGACTTCCACATCCGGAAGGCCCGGGAGGAGCGTCGGGGTGATGAGACGTTCGGCATGGGTGTAATTGACCTGGAGCTGGGAGCTTTGCCAATTCTCGGGCAGCAACATCTTCTCGACCTTGATGGAAGTGGAAGCGCTGAAGTTCAACGTGTTCGAGCGGGAGCCCGCTCGTTCCTCCAGCCGATGGAAGAACGGATCCGTATGGCTGATCTGGAAATTCAGGTTCATGAAATCCGACATCTTTAAATTCGCGGAGCCGGCGAAGGCCAGGCCGTTGCGATCGTCCACGGCCGTGACCCGCAATTCGTTGACCCAAATATGACCGCTGATGGAGCCGAAATTCTTGCCACGGGGATTGTGTGCCCCTACCGATATGAACATGACACGAACCAGGTCGGGATTGCCCACGACGCGAATACTGTCGCCGGGCGATCCCCCCGGGTAAGGGTAAAACCGCGTGCTGTACTCCCAGGTCAGCGAATCGACGAGCGTACTGTCGCGGAACTGCTTGATGGCGGTTAGGCGGGAAAACTCGATGTTGACTTCATTTTCCGGGTGCCAGCCGGGCTTCACGGGGGCCTTGTACTCGTAGTAGTTGGCGGTGTCCACACCGATACGCAGGATGAAGTCCACGTTGTAATTCATGGGATCGTCGCCGTGCACGAACATCTTGAGCACCCGGTAATTGAACAGGTCGATTCCGTTGGGGAAGTAGCGGAACGCCATTCGTGTCGTGTCTTCGGGGAGATTGTTGAATATCAGGGCCAGGGATTGTTCGTTGGCCAGGACATTCTGATCGGGGTATAACCGGTCGCGGGCGCGAATCACGCCGGGCGGTCTCGTGTATTCGGGATTGTCCTCGATGTTCACCACGCTGACACTGAAATACGGGTCGTTACGCTTTCGTTCGATCCACTGGTTGCCCACGATGTTGAAGTCCGCGATCCGTATGCGCATGGGCTGATCGGAACCGGTGACCCAGATACGCATGAATTCGACGTTGTCCAATGAGGGGTTGCCGATAACGGTGTCGGGCTGGGACAGCGGAATGCGGAACTGGTACCAGCCGTTATTGCCGCCGCCAGCGTAATAAGGGTTGCTGGAAGGATTAAGAGCGTCAACATTCGGGTCGACGACGTATTCGAAGTACTCGTTGGTCAGGTCGAGGCTGCCATTGTAATTCATATCCTCCGTGTCCGGAAGCAACCCGGCGAGATCGTTCTCGTTCCCTTCCGTTCCGTTGATGTGTTCGAAATTGGCGGGGTCATAATTATAGTTGTCGCCGCTGGGATCGCTTGCCATGCCCGGGTAGTCGGCCCCGTATTGCGCGATTTCGTTTTGATACAAGGCCAGCTCCTCGTCATTCGTGAGCATGTCGAGACCTACATCTTCACCGGGATTGACGATGCCGTTGCGCGTGGGCCCGAGGACGTAGTCCTCGGAATTCAATTTCCCGTTGGGGATGATATCTTCGGAGATCTTTCCCAGGTCAATGCGCATCTGAGCGCCGGGCGGAACGTC
>JAJRXL010000542.1 GCA_024276335.1 Bacteroidota bacterium | reverse complement strand
GATCGATCCGTACATTACGGCCCATTCGACTGCGCTCCCGCCGCGTCTTCCACAAGCGACGGTGCATAAACCATATCCGGCTGCTGCTGATTCACGTTCTAAAGTGCAAGGTCCACAGAAGCGGTATACGGAACCGAGACCGTGTGTGCGTGGTCCGTCGTCCGGGGTCCGCCCTTCGACTCCGCTCAGGGCTTCGTTCAGAGTAACAATGAAGTCAGTACATCATGAGCATCATCTGTCGTCCATCGTCCGTCGTCTGTCGTCTTATTCGCCAACCCCTCTCACCTCTCACCTGAAAAACCTTTTACTTTTTACCTTTTACTTTTTACTTGCTTCACCTGGCCCTTACCGCGGTTCCGCTGGCCGTAACCATGAGCATGCCGCCGCTCGCTCCCAGGTTCTCGTAATCGAGATCGATGCCCACGACGGCGTTGGCTCCCATTTCGCGCGCCTTGCCGGCCATTTCATCCAGAGCGATGTCGCGCGCCTTGCGAAGCTCATCCTCGTAAGCGGCGGAGCGCCCCCCGACGATGTCCACGATATTGGCGAAAAAATCCTTGAAGATGTTCGCGCCGAGAATCGCTTCTCCCGTTACTACCCCGAGATACTCCTGGACGTGCTTGCCTTCGATTGATGGTGTTGTTGTCATGATCATGGAAGAATCCTCCCAAGCAGTTTAATAGTGGATAAAAAAGATATTGATCGTGCCGGTACATATTCTTCTATACGGAGAACGCGTCATAAGATGCATTGAAAATATTGCAGGACGTTGTCATTTCCCAATTGAAGCGGTTTGCATTGCGGCCTACCTTGAGATCGTGAATGACGGACGACATCGGTGCTGTGTAATCAAAGCGAAGTATCCGCATGAGTAGGTTCATTGTATGGGGAATCTTCATCGTTGCGTTTATCGCAACCGTGGTTTCCGTGTGGCCGGAAAAAACGATTACACATCCTCCCGGCACCCTCTGCCCCGCACCACCCCTCCAGGAAAACATCAGTGGAGGCACACCTTGGCTGAAGGGAGATTTCATGATCACGCCCCTGGCGAAGTTCAGCCTCAAGGCACTGGTGCTCAGTCGAGAAAATTATTACTTCGGACGGGAAAGCGATCTTTCGCCCGTGGACTTTACGCTGGGCTGGGGACAGATGTCCGACCAGAGCATTATCGATCAGATCAGCATTTCCCAGGGAAGCCGCCGCTACCGCTGGAAGACGCGCAACCGCGGCCTCTCGCCTGTCATGATCGAAACGAGCAGCGCCAACATGCATATCATTCCCGCCTCCGACGAAGTGGAGGCCACGTTGGACGAGGTTTACCGGGGAAGCATCGTCACCATGACGGGCTACTTGGTCAAGGTCACTGCCGATGACGGTTGGCGGTGGAAGAGTTCGCTGACCCGCAAGGACGTGGGCGACGGCGCCTGCGAACTGTTCTGGGTGGAAAATATTTTGGTGGATTGATCCTCGCGCGCATCCGGTATTGACGCCGGACGGCACATTGAAAGGGGAAAGCGCAACACGTGGTTGCACTTTCCCCTTTCAGCTGCAAAGCTTTTGCAGTGTTACTGCAAATCGGGTTCCGGCACCTGCAACACTTCCTCGATCGCTTGCTTGAACGTCTCCTTGGGCAAGGCGCCCTGGGCCATCTGGGGCTTGCCTTCCTTGGGACAGAACAGGACGGAAGGAATGCTCCGAATACCGAATATCGCCGCCAGCTCCTGTTCCGCTTCCGTATCAACCTTGTAGATATTGATCCTGTCCTTGTACTCCTCGGAAAGTTCTTCCAGGATGGGCTCCACCATGCGGCACGGCGCGCACCAGTCGGCGTAAAAATCTACGATGCACGTAAGGTCTCCCTCGAATTTCCACTCCTGGTTGTTCTCGAAGTCGAAGACTTTCTCGAGAAATGTTTGTTTCGTTAAATGCTCCATGAACACGTTCCTGTTGTTGCAATACACATCAGTTCTTTTGTCCGAGACGATCCCGTGCCTGCGGGTCTTCTCTTCCGGTTTCAAGTATGATGCATCACCCACACTATTCGATTCAAAGGAAAAGCCGGAGACGTGAGATTCTCCGGCTTTCAGTACTTCGTGGAATGTGTCCGGCAGGTCAGGCCGCGGCCATCTCAGAGGAGACAACGGCGTCAACCGGACAAACTTCAATGCACGTCGGGTTGTCCGAGTACCCTTCGCACAGCTTGCAAAGGTCGTTCACGATGAACGTGAACTCGTCGGACATGGTAGGATGCGTCTGCCCGTCAATGACGTATTCCTCTCCGGCGTTGTAAATGGCATCGTTGGGGCATTCATCGATGCATGCATTGCAGTTAATGCACTCTTCAGTGATCGTCAGCATTGTAACCCTATGTGTTGTGAATAAGATGCGGTGAAGCGATGAAGGTCGTTCCGAAGGAAGGTGGTACTGTGTGTCGTTCGTCGTTCTTTCAAAATACGCGTGGTCTGAATGAAATCAGGTTCACCACTGTCTCCAATATGAAACTTAGTGAAGACAATACATACGGGCAACAACTTTTTTCGTCCCGGCAGGAAATTTTTTCAGAACGAGAAACGGGCGGCGCGTTGCCCGCTGCCGCCCGTTTCTTGAACAAACCGTTCGATGCGCCCGCCTACGACGTCTCCCGCCCGTCGAGCACGGCGCACACTTCGCGGAGCTTCTCCTCCGCCCGCCTGACCAGCGTTTCCGACTCCACGACCACTTCCCGCGT
>JAJRXL010000541.1 GCA_024276335.1 Bacteroidota bacterium | reverse complement strand
TACCAGCGTGGTGCGCACGGAGCCTACGGCCACGGTGATCCGGCGAACGGGGCTTTCCTGCTTTACTCGGACAACGCCTTCATCGCGTCTGGTCCGGGGCCTGTTTACAGGAGGGACACATCGCTGCATAACACGATTACGATTGACGGCAAGGGGCAGTTGGGGGACGGATGCGTGTGGCTACCGGATTTCTTTCCTCCCGGCTATCTCGCGGACACACCCGAGGTGTCCACGGATGATACCCTTGTTTCCATGTCGGTCGAGTTGTCGCGAAATTACCTGCCCTCCCTCGGTGTTCAGACGTGTCGAAGGAGTATCGGGTTTGAGCCCGGTGAATTCATTATTGGCTTCGATGAAGTCCGACTGGACGCCCCGCATGCGATACAATGGAATTTCCACTCGTGGGAAGGCATAGAGCGCCTTGATCGTGAAGCCCTCGTGTTCAAGATCGGGAGAAACGCGCGGCGTATTTTGCACTTCCTTGACAACGATGAATGCTCCTGGATGATAGGAAGAACGCAGACGGTTCCGGCCTATCCTCACGACGGGCGAGTGGATACATCACTGCAAGTCAGCAGGATCGGAGATCATGTCCGCTTCATCTGGCTGCTTGTATTGCGGGAGAGAATTGAACCCTGTACAACCATTAAGGAAGATGGTAGCATGGAAGTCGATATTTCTCATGACCGGATATTGCGGTTTGATGGTAAAACGGTTAAATACGCTTGATGGACCCATGGTCATCATATCGTTGGCAATAATGAGGAAGCCATTTCAGCAATTGCATACCGGAGCTGATTACTGATGCAGACGATCGAGCTCACCAAACTCATCGACAGAGGATGCTGGATATCTGATGATCGCGTGTATGCGTTTGTATCTCGGGAGTGCAACGGCATCGCGGATATAGGGTATCACGGTAACCAACCAGTGAGCAGGAATTCCAGGATATTTCATGGAGGGAATGGCGTCGTTACGTTCCAATACCGGGATGAGCAAAGCGACTGGATGGATATCCCGTTCGACGAAGTCGAATGGTATCCAGCGGGTATCATCGCGCATGTTCATTGCCGATCGTCGGTATTGACGCTGGAAATATGTGCGCAAGGTTCGGCGCTCGTTATCGTCGTTCAGTCGGATTCGGAGAACGGAGTGGAATTCCGCACGAAGTTCAACCTGACCGCCCTTGTGCGTGACGTGCAGGGGGAACGTGAGTGGTCGAATCCTGCATGGTCGGAAAAGTCCATCCATTTTGCCTGCCGTGACCGCATCGAGCTTGGTACCTGGCTGCGCAGGACGGGGTCGTACGCGGGTGACTTCCTGATCCCGGAACCCTGCCGGAGGATGATATTCAACAGGCCCTCCCCATCCGGGACAGCTACGCTTCAAGATGTTCGTCCGGAATTTCGCGATTCCCGGCTGCTGCTTTATGATGCGCAGGTGCAGGTTAGGGTATCGGGTTCAGGCGAAATAGGGAAAAGCGGTGTGAACACGGCTGTGTTGTTGGATAACATCAGCATGGGTTCTCCTGCCGTTGTGCGTATCGATTTCTCCGAGAGCAGTTCGCTCGAGCATCCCAAACTTGATGCCATTGACATTGTGTCGATTCAGAAGGAGCGATACGGGAAATGCACGGCGGTAGCTCCCGGGTTAGAGTTGTCGGGTTATCCGGCAGTCGAAGAATTTTTCCGGGCGGTACCCGGATTGGTGGAATCATGCATCGTGTCGGATTACCGTGTTCCACGCGCCTGCCCCGGCTCCTATTACTGGCTCTGGGCCTGGGACATGATGGTGACGGCAATGGAAGCATCGCGATGGCGAGATACAGGGCTGCAGAAAGATGTCGCCCGGTTTGTCAACGCGCACCGTGATGCGGACGGGGACCTCCCCGGCAGGTGGACACGGAGCCTTGTGCCAATGGATACACCGCATAGCAGCGCGCTGGAATTTCTTCTTGCGTCATTGAGCTTCGATGTGCTTGTTCAAAGCGGCGACAGGCAGCCCTTGCTTGATGCCTACCCGTATTTTCTTCAGCGCCTTGAAAACGTGGTCGGCAACTCGGATGATCGTGGAATGTTCAGGAGCAGAGGCTTCTATCCCGATATGCCTGAGCGGTTCGGACGCACGGCGAATTCGGCTGTGGCGATGGAGGTCGCCTGTTTTTATAGCTTCTGCCGGCTCATGGAACGTATCGCTGAATTGCTCCTTGACGACGCTACTCGTGAAAAAGCCGCCTCGACAGCGGCACGCATAGGCGACAGTTTCTTGCAGGTATTCTGGGACGATGAGAGAACGTTCCTGCTCGATGCAGTAGATATGCGCACCAACCATCGGAATAAAGCATATCCTTTGTTCACCTTGTTGTTTCTCCAGTCGGAAGCTGGCTGGGAATTAATTGACGAGAAGATCGGGGACATTGCTGATTTCATTATTAATCATCACTTCACAGACAATGGCATCACGATTGTGCCGAGGATGGACATGCAACGCGGGACGGAGCCCGTCATGGAAACATGGTACCCGCACTGGGACCTGTATGTTCTCAAAGTTCTGAGAAGGGCGGGCAGGAGCGATGCCATCTTGAAGTGGCTGGAGATGGTCTGCAGGACTTTGACTCGACTCGGTTACTGTCCGGAGTTCCTTTCCCTGAAAGGCTTCGAAGACGGCGCGCAGCAACCCTGGCACAGCCACGGCACGGCTTCAAACCTCAATTGTGCGACCGGGTGGTATCGCGCGATCCTGGAAGGGATCGTGGGGTTAGAATTTGGATTGGAGTCTTTTACCGTAGTTCCGTTACCCCTTCTCCCTGTTCATATTACGGGCTTATGGTATCGAGCGACGGAGTGGGACATTGAGGTCGAAGGTGCCGGCGATGGCGAGTGCATTATCCAAATCGACGGGGACGAATTGAAGGGAACACACACAATCCCGCGGGAATACTTTGACGGAAGGCGACATACATTACGGATTCAATACTTACCCTGTTGAGTTGTACATTGATATACATTCGCAAGGACCAGTCATGCGAATAACCTTCCTTGTAAAATACAGTAGAGTCCTGATGAAATCATGATTCGTAGCGAACGTGGCATCTGGGGTTTTGAGACGCAAAGGGGTTTCCGTGTTGACCAAATCGTATCCTCCGTTCAGTTGGAAAATCGTGTGTTGCATACGAGGTACTCCAATTGTTCCCTCAGGGTCAAGGAAAACCGGTTGCGAATTGTCTTTGACAGCGTTGAACTCATTGTCGAGATGAGCAGTGCCGGAGGCGCGCATGTCGTCCTGGATTGTGCGATCAAGAATGTATCGCCTGCGGACGTGCGAGTTCGTGATGTTGGTATTATGGATTACCAGGGCGATTGGTCAGTCGAAGGCCTGGCAAAGGTATCAAAGGACACCCTCGTCTATACGTACCCTGCCGAGCGCTGTTATGGGAGCATAGGTCCGCACGTGATAGAACGGAACAATCCCCTTGCCTCCCACTGGTTTCTATCCATGCATGATCCTGCTTCTGAACGCAACCTCGTTTGGGGGATCTTCGACGCCCCGGCGGGCCTGGTCCGGTTTACGATTGTGCCCATGCAATCGCAGGCGCACGGGTATCGTGTGTTGCGATGGAAGTGCACGATTGATTGTCATAGCGGCGGGCGTGGAGTACGGCTTCCCTCCGGTTCGACGCTGCGGTTGGGAAAACTGTACATGGGCTCCTGGAAAGGAAATCACTATCGGGGGATGGCCCGGTTTGCAGATGCCCTGGCGCATTCGATACAGCGAACGTTACCATTTCGAAATATCTCGGGCTGGTGTTCATGGTATGCGGGATACCGAGATCAGGTTACGGAAGAAGACTGCATGGCAAACCTTGAAGCCATGCGGGAGTATTCCGGCATCGCGTGTTTCCAGGTCGATGACGGTTGGATGAAAGACACCGGGGAGGCCGCGCGGATCGTTCATGAGGCGGACCTTGACAAGTTCCCAAGCGGAATGGAGGGATTTGCGGAAACCATTCGAAGGAATCGCAGAATGCCGGGTATCTGGGTACGTCCGTTTCGTTCATCCGCAAGTGGAATCCATACGACGGCTGGCGCGATACAGCATTGCCTCGATC
>JAJRXL010000540.1 GCA_024276335.1 Bacteroidota bacterium | reverse complement strand
GTTTCTCCAAAACTCAGGACGAACGCCAAGTCCCGATAGTACGGGTATGCCCAGTCCTTTCCCTTTGTCATCGACCGGGCGGCAGCTATCTGTGCGGCCTCGTGTCCGGCGCCGGCAATGTGAAAGAAACTCTTCCCCTGCTTAAGCATGATCAACATTTTTTCATCCAACCTGCGGGCCAAGAGCATCGTTCGATAAATGTCGATCAGATCCTGTTCCGAAAAGGTTTGTAAGATATCGTCCATATTTTGCGTGGTGGAGCGTCTTTTCATCTCGTCTGTTGCCATGTCCTTTATATGTATTTTTTCCGCTGTTTTTGACACTACAATATCTCCTTTTCCCGCGCAGTTATCCGGAGCAATTCTTGGCACGAGATTGCCTCCGGCTTGTAAGAAAAAACTGAACAAAACTCGTCAACGAGGATATCCCCGGCTTCCGCTATGGTAATTTCTCTTCCGGCCTCATTGGAGAACGAAGTCATGTCGCGGTGAAATATCCCACATGGAATGATTCCATCAAAGTACGAAAGGTCGTTGCAAATATTGATGGCAGCGCCATGCATCGAAATCCACCGTGATACTTTGATCCCGATTGAGGCTAACTTGTGTTCTCCCACCCATACTCCGGTGTATTGTGGATCGTGCTCGGCAGTGATCCCGACCCTGCCGGCCATGAGGATAATCGATTCCTCCAGCATCCGGAGGTACCGATGAAGGTCCTGACCATGTTGGCGCAGATCAAGGATGGGGTAAACGACGAGTTGACCGGGACCATGGTACGTTATATCGCCGCCCCGGTCAGTCTCAACGACCTCAATTCCCTGCTTCTCCAAGCTGCCCGATGAAGCAATAAGATGATTCGTATCCGAGTTGCGTCCCAAAGTATAGACATGCCGATGTTCTGTGAGCAACAAGACGTCAGGAATCATCTCATCACGCCGGGCTTTCCAGATTCGTTTTTGCATTTGCCAAGCTTCACGATAACGCGTCTGTCCGCATTGCACGATTAGAAGTTGCTTAAAAACGGTCATAATCCATTAACTTACCTGTTTATTAATCGAGTTACAATGCACAACACCTTACACTGACACACTACAACGCTCCGGCAATTATTAAATGAACTGTCCGCGTCACCCTCCCGCCTCATTAATAACCCGAATGCGACGAAAATAATTTCCGTTCTCCTGGAGATTACGGGGTCAAGGCATCTCACGACACCGATACACAGGTCACGATCTTGCACGAACCGGCATATCGCTAGTGTTGAGACACTTATCCGGCTCCTTCGCCCCTTGTTTCATTGCACATTTTCCTAAACTTCCGTAGGTTGAATTACCAAGCGAGATCATTCTCCGGGGATTATTGTACTACATTTTTTGTACGAATTCGAGAAAAAAGCATGGCGGAAAGCAATAAGATAAGCGATTCTGAATTCGAAGACGATATGGACCTCTCCCTCCCCGTCCTTGACGCGGAGACGCTCCGACGCGGCGTACGCACCATCATGAAGCATCCGTTGACACTAACACTCGATACTTCTATTGCCGAAGCCATCCGCCTGATGCAAACAAAGCACATCGGGTGTGTGCTCATCACGAGCGATCAGAAACTGTACGGAATTTTCACTGAACGGGATGTACTCAAGAAACTTATCGGGGCGGGGTTCAACCTGGAAACGACGCCGATTGCCGAAGTGATGACCCCGAATCCCCAGTACTTGAGCGACGATGACACCATTGCGTTTTCACTTAATTACATGTATCAAGGCGGCTTCCGTCACATCCCCATCGTCAACGGCGACTTGGAACCGGTTGGGATCGTATCGGTGAAAGACATTGTCTCTTACCTCGTGGAGCGATTTGCAGACGAGATTTTGAATCTCCCCATGCGCCATCCATCATCGGAAAAAGAACCGCCGCGTGGTTAGTTTTGTGAACCGGTAAGGGTCTCGATCTCCCGTTCCATCGCTTTGCGCAGGAGAAGGTCCTTTTCAAACCGGATATAGCGTCGAAAGTACTTGACGGCTTCTTCTTTCTTTCCTGCCCGTAAATACAACGTACCAAGGTTTCGATACGGAAGAGCAAAGAGCGAATCCTTTCGCATCGCGGTTATCCACATGCGGGCTGCGTCCCTTGGCCGTCCCATCTGGAGAGCAAGGTTACCCATATTGAAATATAACTCCGGACTTTCAGCGTCCATCTCCCGGGCGCGATCGTATGCTTCCAGGGCCTCACTGTACTTTCCCTGGGCGGCAAGGGTGTTCCCAAGATTCATATGGTATCGGAATTTTTCTCTTCGATCGAGGGCTTTCCGGTATGCTTTTTCTGCTTTGGCATACAGACCTTCATCGAAATATGCTTGTCCCAAACGCGAATATTCATGGCTGAGGTCAGGCTCGGGGACCATGGAAAAGGCGTACATCGGTACAGCACCAAATACCACGGACAGCACAAGAAATGCCAATTCCTTCCAGGATTTACTGGCGATAAACGTAAACACGTTTACAACGGCATAAGCGGCCAGAAGGATCAAAACCGGCGCCACGGGTAGCCGGAGCCTGCCGCTGACAAAAAACAGCACTATAGACAAAACATATCCCACAAGGAAAATCAGAATTATCGCGGGAAGTTTTTTCTTCCGGATCGCCAGAATCAATCCGGCTAACCCCACGACGGCAATACCGCCGAACCCGACAAGCGGAAACCGTAAAATCGTGTCAAATTCCTGGCGGAAGAAATCAATGGAAAGGCCAAGTTGATCGATCTCCACGGCATTCCAGAACAATCCCAGTTTTCGGATGAACAAGGAAACAGCCTCCGCGGGATTCGTCATTATCCATTCAAGACTCTTGTCCATCCAGTAAGAAGAAGCCTCTGCCGAAGACATGGGTTTTCCCGTCAACCTCGAGAGGAACAGCACACCATTTGGATCCCGTGCAATATCAATTCCCTCAGGCATGGAATACAGGCCGCTGCTTCCCTTGTGGTTCCCGGCATAGAGATTGAACCCCGCCGAGGTAGTAATTCCCACGAAGGTCTTTTCCTTGGCCGTGTTCCATGCAATAAAGGGAGTCACAATAATTACAACGGGGAGCAACAATAAGGCGATTTTTCTCCACGGCCATCTTCCGCTTCGAATTCCGAACCATAGGTATGCGATAAGCATCAAGAGATAAATAGCTATACTTGCACGGTTTACGATGAGAACACCCGCACTCAATCCACTCGCAAGAAACCAGGTTCGATGACGCGAAACCAGGGCTCGATGCAAGGTCCAGAGGTGAAATACGACAAAACTCGTCTGGAATGATTCCAGCAAGATCATGTTATCGTAAAAAATGGAGGGTTCATAAAACGCCAGGAGAAGCCCGGCCACTATCCCCGTGGCATCACCGAATACCTCTTTTCCCCAGACAACGAAAACAGAAACCGCAACGGAAGTCATAACAATCTGGAGCAATCGTATCCATATTACTGCATTACCCGATACCACGTCCATCAGGGCCAACGTGATCGGATACAACGGAGACATGAAGAACGACCGGGGATAGTGAACGCCGTAAGCTAACAAGTCACGGGAAATGGAGGAATAGAGGAGAGAGTCCGAGAACAGGTGCTCGAAGAACGGCGTCGCGCGGAGTTGAAAGAAAAACACCAACCTCACGATCAAAGCGATACCGCCAATCACCATCGGCAGATATTTCCAGTGGAACCAGTTGCCGGCTGTGTTCGGCGTTACGCCAGACTCACGACGTGGCATAAAGGAATAACTTAACGAATTACCTGTAGTATCCGGGTCCGGATCCCAAAGGGCGTTTCAAGCACGAGAAAATACCGGCCCGACGGAAGGTTTTCAGCTTTGATTAAGTAAGCGTGGAAACCGGCGTTCATTTTCTCCCGCGCGATTGTGCGTACGAAATCGCCTAAAATATTGACAATTTTTATTGTTACAGGACCGGGGCCAGGCAGGCGGAAAGAAACGGTTGATGTCGTGTTTTGCGTACCGGGGCCAAACGGGTTGGGATACACCTGGTCGACATCGAATCGCAGAGCATTCCGACCTACCGCCAGCTCAACCTGCGGCAACGAGGTCACACTGCCGTCGATATCGATCTGGCGCAATTGATAATAGACTTTGCCGGTCTTGTCGGCATAATACAACGCGCTGGGGTCCCGGAAGCGGTAATATTGCAGTTCAGTCGTCGTCCCGTGGCCCGGGACGAAACCGATGCGGTGCCACAGACCGACTTTGCCGGATGAAGATTGCGACACTTTCCGGTAGATTTAAAAACCGTAGTTACTCGTCTAGGTCGCCGTGCTCCATTCCAGCACCGCCACGTCGTTTTCCATCCTCGCCGATATCGCCTTCAGCTCCACTGGATAACCAAACGGGTAACACACGTGTGTTTCGGCGTACAAATCGACCGGCGTCGGGATCTGACTTTTTAC
>JAJRXL010000062.1 GCA_024276335.1 Bacteroidota bacterium | reverse complement strand
TTCCTGGTTGAAATCCTGTCCTCCGGGTGCGACTACCAGCTGGCCGTTGGTCCCGGCCTGGGGCATGTATTGTATGCCCGTCGGTTTTCGTTCAAGTTCCGTCCAGGTATCGGTGGCAGGTTCGTAACTGTAGGTGTACGTCACCGCCGGCGGGTTGCCGGAAATGGAAGCCCGACCTCCGAAGAAATACGCTTTGTTCCCCACGCTAACACCGCTGATGAGGATCGTCGGCCCGAGAGGATAATCCTTGACTTTTGTCCACTTCAATGTCCCGGCATCCAGTTCACCTACGTACGTATCAGCGATGTAGCGGGAAGGGGTAAAGGTCGCGTTATAGCCGCCGGTAGTGATGATCTTGTTGCCGACCGTGGCGGCGGAAAGGTAACTGACAGCCTTGGGATAGTCCGTGGCCGAACTCCAACTGTCAGTCGCAGGGTCATAAACCTGGACGATGCTGTTATAGATCGAGTACTTGTTGGCGACCCCGCCGATCACATAGATTTTCCCGTCGATGACTCCGGATGCCGCGCGCGCTTGGGGTTTGGGCATGCTGGCTTTTTTCGTATAGGTATCCGTGCCGGGATCATATTCATAGACATCCGGGATAGGCTGGTATCCATTCCCAAAATTCGTCATGCCGGCCATGATATAGATCTTGCCATTGACCGCCTGCGCGGTGCCGAGGAGAAAACGCGTTAAGGGGAAATCTGATATTGCTTTCCACGTATTGCCTGCGACATCGTACTTGTACGATTTTGGACTGAACAACCGTCCCTTTGTTACTCCGGCGAATACGTACACGGAACCATCGAGGGAGGCCACGGTGTGGAACATTTTTTCCACCGGGATATTGGCGCCCTGGGACCACATTCCCAGAGGTACGTCCGGCGTATTTTTCAGGAGAGCCGGGAATGCGGTGGAAATGCCCGGAGAAAGATCCTCCGGTGAAAAGCACGATTCTTGCGCAAAAACGGGAAAAGAAAGCAAAAATGACAGGATAACGAAAGGTATCAATCTACTCATGAATCACTCCTTGGTTATGTAGGAAAGCGACGATTGCACCTGTGAAGAACGCCGGACGAAGGAGGTCTGGCACATTATTGTTAGTATTGATGCAGGCAGGAAATTGATAGCCGGCGAACAGTACAAGTTAACCGTTTTTTCGGTGATCGTCAAGTACACGGATCATCGGTGCTCCGAATTATTGTGGCTTGCTGGGGCGAATGTCGATCTCGCTGACCATCGCGCGCCCGGGCATGCGGATAGCGTGTACCACGCTTGCCGCCACGTCTTCCGGTAGAAGCATGTTTTCGATTCTGGCTCTGCTGATGTCCTGGTGGGAATCGAAAAATGCCGTGTTGACCGATCCCGGGCATACGGCCACCACGTGAATGCCGTTATTTCGTTCTTCCAACATAAGACAACGACTGAAAGCCAGCACCGCGTGCTTTGTGGCTGCGTAGCCCCCGCCGCCCACGAAAGCATTCTTCCCGGCCAGGGAAGCGATGTTGACAACGAAGGAATCACCGGAGCGGCGCAAGTGGGGAATCGCCTCGCGGGTGGCGAGGAACATACCACGGACATTGAGATTGAACATCGCGTCCCATTCTTCGGTCGGCATATCGGCAATGCGCCGGAAGTTGCCTATACCGGCGTTGTTTACCAGGATATCCAGCCGTCCGAATCTGGTAACAGTGGCATCGATAAACTCGGCGACGGATGATTCGGACGCCATATCTCCCGTGAACGCGAGGCATTCTCCGCCACGTACCGTAATGGTATCAGCAACCTGTCGGAGAGAGTCCTGGTTCCGTGCGGAGATCGCTATTCGTGCTCCCTCTTTGGCCAGAGCAAGGGCGATGGCCTTCCCGATTCCCTTGCTGGCGCCGGTAACGATGGCTACTGCTCCTTGAATATTCATGGAATTACCACCTCAATTGTTATCATGATTGAAAACAGGAAGATTGTTCATAGGGGAAATGTACCTGTTTGCCGGAAAAATCCCAGGAAGGTGTTGTGAAAATCTCGCACGATTTATATTACAGGTTTATTGCTCAGGCTCTTGCTTTCCATTAAATTCCCCAATGATTGAAAACCAGGACTACCATGGTTTCGAGAAGGAATGAGCAAGAAGAGTCTATGCGGATGTCGTACAGTCGAACGTCCGGGAGAAAACATGTCGCTTCTTGTCTGCAGACGCGGACGACTGTTTCATGTGGTCCCTTCGAGTGATGCACGCGTAGTAGATGATTTTTCGGAGCGTTGAAGTTAATAAGGTGCCGGGTCTATGGATCCTTTGCTGGAAAAAATCGCGTTGGTTGTTGACGATTCAGAAGTGAACCGCAAGGTTCTTGCTGCGTATCTCGAGCGCTTCGGATTTGTCGTCAAGACCGCGGAGGACGCGGAGAAAGGTTTGCTATTGTTTCGGGAACATTATCCTTCGCTGGTTTTTCTCGATATCGTCATGCCAAAGATTTCCGGGATTGAATTGTTGCGGAAAATAAAAGCCATCGATCCTTCGACAATCGTCGTTATGATCTCGGCCTATGTGTCCAAGCAGACGATCCAGGAGGCAAAAGACGCCAACGCGGACTGGTTCCTCATGAAGCCGTTCACCGGTGAAAAGATACAGGAACTTATTCACCGTTTCGAAGTGTAGTTCGACATTTGCAGAGGGGTCTTCTATGATATGTGAGCAATGTGGTACGGACAACCCGGGGTGGAGGGCTTTTTGCTTGCGTTGTGGCAAATCTCTGGGCATCCTCTGCCGCTGTTCTTTTCCCAACCAACCCGGCGACCAATTCTGTGGTGGATGTGGACAGTCGCTGGATAACCTGAAACAGGGATCGGGGGAAGGAGACGGGACGGCATTGCGACACCAGCTCTCCACCGAACAGATAGAATCGTTAATGAAAGAGAGTCTGGAGATGAAATTCGAGGGGCAAGACAAGATTGACCAGGATGATATTGACAGATTTTTCGAATGATGCTTGCGCTCTTTGTCGGGAAATACCGTGTATAACCGGGCTCGAAATTCTCGGATCCCCCGGCGGTGCTCTCCAAGGCCATGTTGTTGCATCACTTTGCTCATCTGAACAGGATACGGACCGCTAATGGCCAGACCGGAAGATGAAAAACTGATTAAGGCCCTGCTCCGACGAAAGCTATTAAAGCGAGAAGACTTAGCTGCCATGAGTGCCAAGGCCCGGAAATCCCTGGCGTCAAACGGCATCACGAAGACATTTACCGCGGAATTCAAGCTGGATGATGTCGCCCTGGCCAAGATCATAGCCGAGGTGTTTTCAATTCCCTTCATTCAATCTCCCGAGCGCTTCGCCGCCATCAGTTTTCCCGAAGTTGATCGGGAATTCATCACCCGGTACCGCGTTTTTCCACTGATTCTCGACAAGGACGAGGCGACCGTCGCAGTGATTGATCCGCCGTATGAGCAGGTGGTGGAAAAGCTGCGCAAGGTTTTTAAAAGAAACATCCTGGCTGTTGTCGTACCGGTGTCCTTGTTTGAAACCCTTTCGCGGAGTGTGGGTAAGAAAGCGGAAGCGACGAAATCCCAGGTCCCGAAAGTAAACCTTGAAGCCATTGATGTGGAATCGCGCGGAAAGGACTGGGCGGAAGCCGTCGAGAAAAGCGGCGAACTACCGAATGCCGCAACCGTCCTCGCAAAAATCCTCGAATCAGCAGACGGCCTGGCCGCCAGTGATATTCATTTCGAGGTAACAAAAAATGGTTTCTTCCTTGTTCGCATGCGTGTTGACGGGGTGATGCAGCGAGCGGTAACCCTTCCCCGGCCTTACGTCGAATCACTCCCGCGCATTATCCGGCAAAGCAGTTCCGTTGACGCGTTCAAAAAGAATGAAGTCCAGGAGGGACGGCTGGTGTTTCCCCTCCAGGACAAGAAAATCAATACGCGTATGAACATTATCCCTACAAGTACGGGCGATCGTATCGTGCTGCGCATACTCAGCAAGCAACGCCAGATACTGTCCGTGTCGGAACTGGGAATGTCGCCGCACGACCGGGAGAGCTTGAAGGAAATACTCGAATCTTCGGGAGGCGTAATCCTGTTCGCAGGACCGCCGGGTTGCGGAAAAACCATGACCATGTACGCGGCCCTTAACGTTCTCAACAACGCGTCGCGCAGTATTGCCACGCTGGAGAACCCCGTGGAAATTGAGCTGGACGGTATAAACCAGATCTCAATTGATGATCTGCGCGGCTCCAATTACACCGACCTGATCCGCGCCTTGATGCGCCAGGATGTGGATATCATCGGGATTGGTGAGATCCACAACCAGGAAGAGGTGGAAGCGCTGATCGAAGCCGGGTTTGCGGGCATCACGGTGCTGTCCACCGTGTGCGCCAAGGATAGTATTGAGGCCATTATCCAGCTCCAGAATCTGGGGGTGAAATCGGAACAGCTTTCGTTGGTGCTGAGAGGAATCGTTGCCCAGCGGTTTATCCGTCGGGTCTGCCCCGATTGTACGGAAAAGTATCGCCCCAAGCGTGATCTCCTGAACCGCGCAGGATTGATGCACCTGTCACCGACGACCGACCTGGTGCGCGGAAAAGGATGCAAGCGCTGTCATGGAACGGGGTATTCCGGGAGGTTACCGTTGTTCGAAGTCCTGGCGATCAATGAAGCGCTCAGCTCGTTTATTTACCGGCCAAGCTCGTACAGCGAGTTGAAGACCGCGGCAGAGCGTATCGGGTTCAGCTCGATATATTTCGATGCTCTTCGCAAATTATTTGGAGGTTACACAACCTTGGAAGAAGTACTCCGGGTTCGGTAGGAAGGTTTTATGGAATTTTCCGTAATAATCATGATGCCCGATGTGGAATCCATGAATCACGAGGATTTCGCCGGCACTTATCCGGCGCTTGCGCTTACGCCGGCCGCCTCGTCCAGCGATGTTCTCACGGCCTGTGAGTTGGGCCGACCGGATCTCGTCGTGGTGATGGAAACCATGCCGGAATTCGTGGTAGAAGACATGGCCGCGGTCGTCCGCGAAATCGCGGGCTTTTCACGCCATGTTCCCATTCTTGTTATGCGGAGGAAAAGCAAGCTCGAACAGAAACCATTCTTTCTTCCACAGGGTGTAAATGATCTCGTAACGGGCTCGTTCAACAGGGACTCCCTGGTAAAACTCCTGCGGTGGTGGTACCCGCTTGAATTTCCCGATGAAAACGCGACCCGGGAAATATTGCGGGATATCGATCGGGCCCGGACGATGGACGATCGTATCATCGAGGATTTGAAAACGCTCGACCCGGACAACGAAGGCTTACTCGACCAATTACTGACGGCGTTCATCGACGACGTGGAAAAGAACATGTGCGATTTGCAGCAGGCACTGATCGATGAATTTCCTGAGGATGTCGATTGTCTCGCGCATGCTATTCGAGGAAGCACCTCCAACCTCGGCGCACGGCGGATGGCAGAGATCTGCACGACCATGATGGACGAGTCGCGAGAAGGGTCGTTGAAGGGACTTGATACCTTGTTTCCCGAGCTCAGAGCGGAATTTGACCGCTCCCAGATCTATCTCAAGCACAGGCTCGTCGCTCGTTAAGCTCCGGCAAGCTAGCCGGGAGGACAAGTTCAATTCGAATCATGGAAGATTATCGGAAGAAAAAGGGATAATAATCCATTTCACTCTACAATTATTGCCGTGAACTTCTTACTTTAGGAAAAGAAGGATACGCAATACGTTTTATCACTATGATTATCGCCTATGTCTGACTTATCTTCAACCAACCAGGACCAAGAGCAAGATATTATCCATCTCCTTCTGGTCGAGGATGATCCTCCGACGCAGACGTTTATGAAAGCTGCTCTGGGCAAGGGCTTCGCGGTCCATCCGGCCCCCAGCGCGGAGGAAGCCCGCATCGTTCTCGATAAGTACCCTATCCGTATTGTATTGATGGATCTGTCCATCAAGGGCAAGGAGGACGGAATCGAGTTTACCCGGTGGTTGAGAGACAGCGAGGCCTGGAAAGAAACGCCCATCATTGCGTTGACGGCCCATGCATACGACCGCGACCGACAAAATGCCATTCATGCAGGGTGTAACGCGTATTTTTCCAAACCATTCGACCGGAAGCAGCTCCTCGATAAAATTCG
>JAJRXL010000539.1 GCA_024276335.1 Bacteroidota bacterium | reverse complement strand
GGTGCTTCGGACACCTCGTTTTCCGCGTTTCAACTCAAACCGGGTGATTACTCCCTGTTCATGGTTATCGATAAACCCGGAACATTGCGGTTATCCGAAGCTGGAAAGACCTATCTTAAGCAAAAGCTGAACGAGGCCTCCTCCGCCCTTCCCGAAATCAACGATTTGGTACAAACCATTGCGGGAAACCTGGAAACCATGAATTACGCCGGTGATACAATTCCGTATTTTGAAAACATCTTCATTCCGCATGGAAAAGTGATTAATGGCGGGGAAAAGGTGATCTATGGAAAAGTCAACGTTATTGCCGGTGTATCCAGGCCGATTACATTCAAATACAACTTCAAGAAGAACATCGCATCGAGGCTTCGGTTTTTTATCAACAATTCACCTGCTGAAGTAGAAGGTATTTCAACCGATGAGATTACATTGCTATGTCCGGCGAATTTGACGAAAGGCGCTACATACGACGTACGTGTTGAAGGAGCAAACGATATTAACACCGATCATGCGGTCGTTCGGGCAGGCGCCGTCAGGATGGATGTGGACGACATCGCCTGTCTTGGAAGCAAGGTCAAGGGAGAAATACTCACGGAAGGAATCGAGGTCAGCGACTTGAGCTGGAAAACATCCTGGGACAATTTTGTAACGCATTACGGTCGAAGAATATCCTTCGGGCCTATTCAAAACGAGGTACCGGTTCTTGTGCGGGTGTATAGCGGTACGAACAACCTTGTTGATGAAAAAACGCTCCAGGCAACGAAACCACCGAAGCCTGTAATCACATTAACCAAGGAAAAGTACCCGAAATGGACGTTCAGCGTCAAAGCGTTTTGCCCGGGCAACTTCTTCACCCTGGAGCAGTTCGATGGCATGTCCATCGACTCCATCCGTGGAGAGGGTTCGCGATCGGGACACATCTTTGTTTCGCTGGATGCCGATCGTTTTCGAAAGAGAAACTATCTCCTTGTACGTTTAATCGTGAGAGATAAATATGGACAAGAAGCAAAATACGAGCAACGATTCTACAAGAATCTGCGATAAACGCATCGTCACCTTGATATTCGTCGCCGTCTTGTTTCAGGGCCTTCCGGCACGGGGTCAATCCTCGATCACATGGATAATAACCGACCCCAGGATCAATGAACAGCTCGTCGATACTCTGCGCAAATACTCCAACAGGAAACTTGAAGCCAACGACATGTTTATCGTTGAAGTACACGTTGACAAGGATCAGGCTGTAACAGGTATCCAACTCGGCCAGATATATGACGAGGCCGACAGAAATGCTGTTCGTTCAATCGATGCAAATGTCACTGATTCGCTGTCGGATTTCCTTAGACCCCTCATACGAAACAGGCAAACGTACCAGTGGCGACATGATATCATGAACGCGAGTGAGAATGCAGGTAGTGCAGATGTGCTTCTCCATCCGGCTGACTCTCCAAGGGAATACGAATACGTCCGCTGGCTCCGTAATTCGTTCTGGAGCACGCCCCTGACATTCGAGATTTACCTTCCGCGGAAAGTCGCGCTGACGTTCGGCGACTCGCGCTTCCTCTTCTTCGCCCGGATCGGCGACGACGCCCTCGGCTTCCAACCGACGAGCCTCGGCAATCTCTATGCGGGCTTCGGCTTCAACAACGTGAAAATCTACGCCACGCTTCCCGTCCTGCGCATCTCGAACGATTACCTCGAGGGC
This sequence comes from Bacteroidota bacterium, assembly GCA_024276335.1. Taxonomy (GTDB): domain Bacteria; phylum Bacteroidota; class Ignavibacteria; order SZUA-365; family JAADGX01; genus JAADGX01. Next base: position 740 of record JAJRXL010000539.1, on the reverse strand, counting down.
GCCGCGGGGGCGGGCATCGAGTTCGAGTCGCAATCCCTCGGCGGGCGCTTCCAGTACGGCGACCTCACCACGCTTCTCAGCGGCGCGCGCGAACCCGGCGAAACGCTGCACTACCTCAGCACGGTTCTACAGCTTTACGGCATCGGGGCCGGAATCCCGGCCTGGGGCGGCGTCCTCCGCTACAAGATCGGGGCGGTGTCGTATATTGTTAACGAGGGCAAAACCTACGACGGCAAGGCCGTCGCTTTCAACAAGCGCTTTTTCTACGGCGGCGGCTACCTCCGGCTGGAATGGGCCTCCCGCTTCCGGGACGAATCGTACCCGGCCCTCGAAACGTACCTCCAGGTCATCGCCGGAAACCGCAGCTCCGTTTCCACGGCCGTCACCTGGAACCTCAATCGCATCTTCGGCCTCACGCTGTACCTGACATACACCAATCCCACGGAATCTTCACGTTCTTGGACACAGGAGTTCGCGCCATGGTTTGCGGCACACGTACGGTTCTGACACGTTTAAGCCTTCATTTGCTCTTGAGCCTTCATCGGCTTGCCTTCCTTCTCGCCTTCCTCCTGGCGCTCGCGCTCACGTCGTTCAGCCAGGAAACGGGCTACTTCATCGAGGACGAAAACCTCTCGGCCCGTATCAAGCGCACGCTGGAAGAGAACGACATGCTCCGGGGCGGCTACGTCTCCGGCGCACACGATCGGGAATCGTATGCGGTTACGATGCTAGGCAACTCC
>JAJRXL010000538.1 GCA_024276335.1 Bacteroidota bacterium | reverse complement strand
TACCGTTCGGGATACCGGGACTGGTATTCCAAGCCAGCATCTGCCGTATGTTTTCGATCGCTTTTACATGGCGGATGACACCACCACCAGGGCAAATGAAGGCACCGGTATTGGTCTGGCTTTGACGAAGGAACTGGTGCATCTGCATCATGGTGAGATTAACGTGCGAAGTGAATGGGGCCGGGGCACGGAATTCAGCATTTTTCTGCCGGAGGGGAAGAGCCATTTCCATGACCGTGAGATTGTCGAAGAACCGGAAATCGAGAAGGCGGTCACCTTGGATGAAGACATCGACGTGAAGGAGAGAAAAGTAAAAACAGCGGATCATCGAGACGGCGGAAGTAAAAAAACCATGATCCTTGTCGTCGAGGATAACGATGACGTACGCCTCTATATTCGCCAGTACTTGGAGCCTGCATATCGTGTTGAGGAAGCAGGCGATGGTCTCGAGGGGTTGAATGCCGCCCGAAAGCTCATTCCGGATTTAATCATCAGCGACGTCATGATGCCCAACATGGACGGGTACGAGTTTTGCCGCGTCATTAAAAATGATCTGACAACCTCGCACATCCCGCTTATCCTGCTGACAGCGAAAGCGTCTGATGATCATAAAATAGAAGGTTTGGAAACAGGCGCCGATGATTACCTCGTTAAGCCGTTCAATGCACGTGAGCTTCTTGCGCGTGTAAAGAACCTGATTGAACAGCGGAAGCATCTCCAGCAGAAATACCGTCGCGATTACCTGCTGAAACCCACGCCAGTATCCGTTTTGTCCATGGATGATACTTTTTTACGACGCGCCTGGGAGTTGGTGGAACAGAATATGTCCGACCCCGATTTTAACATCGAGCAACTCTCGGACGCCCTGTCCATGACCCGATCGAACCTGTACCGTAAAATCCGCGCTCTCACCGGGCAGACGCCGAGCCAGTTCACTCGTTCCATCCGGCTCAAACGGGCATCTGAACTTCTGGTGCAAAAGAGCGGAACTGTTACGGAAATCGCTTATGATGTGGGCTTTTCCAGCTCCGCCTACTTCTCGCGGTGTTTCAGGGAGCAATTCGGCGTACCGCCGAACAAATATCGAGACAATCAATAAGCTGCGTTTTTTTGACCGGGTTCATCCCGGTTTTTTTTGTCTCTTTCCCCCCTTCGTATAAAAAACCTCCGCATTTGACATAAGTGAAACACTATTCGACATAAGTGATAGAATTCCGCTTCTCCATTTCCGTACTGTTATAATAATATAATAGCATTCAAAAACGCGGACTGTTATAGAGGCAACGACATGAGAATATTCTCGGGATTCATCTCTTTGATTCTGCTGCTTGCACTTGCATATCATCTCGCCGCGCAGGATATCGAAGCGCGACTATCCGGAGCGACGAACGCGCAAGGCTTTACGGTGCAGGACAACGCGAGCAAGAGCCTGTTTACGATTCGGGGCGACGGCAAGGCCGGGTTGGGGACGGCTTCGCCCGTATTCAAGCTGGCACTGGAAAAGGACGGCGGTATCCTGGCAAAGGGAACATTGGGTTCAGGAGCGACGCTTCCTTCCATTACCGGGCCGGTCATGATATGGTATCCCCGGAAAGGGGCGTTCCGTGCGGGCGTGCCAGCTGCGGGAAGTTGGGACGATGCTAAAATCGGGCTTTACTCTTTTGCAGGGGGAAAGAGGACGTTTGCCAGCGGCACTGTATCCACGGCGCTGGGTATGGGGACCACAGCCGGTGGAGAGTACTCAACAGCCCTGGGTAGATATACCTCCGCCAACGGAGAGTCTTCTACTGCGATGGGCTATTCCACGAAAGCCAGCGGTTTTGCATCCATCTCAATGGGATCTGTTACAACTGCCAGCGGTTTTGCATCCACTGCGCTGGGCAATAGTACCAAAGCAACAGGTGATAACTCCACTGCAATGGGCAATACCACGAAAGCCGAGGCATTTTCATCCACTGCGATGGGGTACAAGACCATCGCTAGTGGTAAATATTCTACCGCAATGGGGTTTATATCCAATGCCATCGGCCATGCGTCCACCGCCGTTGGGTATGATAATAACGCCACCGGCGACTACGCTATCGTCATCGGCTGTAAATCCTACGCAAGCGGAAAACAATCCGTGGCAATAGGCTCGTTCGTTTCCACAAATGGTAAAGAAGGCAGCATGATCCTCGGCGACGCGAGTTCGACAACCTTGAGAAAAGTATACAAGAAAAACAAGTTTTACGCGTTCTTCGACGATGGCTACCACTTGTTTACAAACGGGACAGGAACTTCGTACGTGTACCTGAACCACAATGACAACGCGTGGAAGACGTCCTCGGATTCGACGAAGAAAGAGAACTACCGCGCGGCGGATGGAGAGGATGTCCTCCGGAAGTTTAGCGCGTTTCGCCTTGGAAGCTGGAACTACAAGGGCCAGGAGGCGTCGCAGTACCGGCACTACGGCCCGATGGCGCAGGAATGGTTCACGGCGTTCGGCCGCGATGGAATCGGTCTGATCGGCAACGACACGTCGCTGTCCTCGGCGGACGTGGACGGCATTGCCTACATCGCGATCCAGGCG
>JAJRXL010000537.1 GCA_024276335.1 Bacteroidota bacterium | reverse complement strand
ACGAGATCGGAAAAGTCGTCGGGATTAAGATTGTCGGTGGGATTGAGTTTATCCGCCGTGCCCCAGGCCAATCGCTGTTTTCCGATGCGCACATCCAGCCCGTTCAACAGGAAGTCGTAGACGTCGATATAGGCTTCCCACAACGACAAGTCGGTCGGGTATCCCTGCTCCAGGTCTTCCAACCCGACGAGCGAGCGTACCCTACTCAGGTCATAAAATCGAAAATCCACGCTGGTGAAGACGTAGAGCTGCTTTCCGAGCGGTACGCTCACTTCGAAACGGAAGCGGTTGTAAAAATCCGCGATCGACACGCTGTCCCCGCCGATGTCGAAACGTTTGTCAAGCTGCAGAAAGCCGCCGAGGCGTACCTCCTGCCCTTGCGCTGCCGCCGGAACGAGCAGGCACAGGAATAACAGCCGCCTGACAGCCGGGTGTGTTTTCCGCGAGATTCCGGATTTTATCCGACCGGACATGCTTATCGTTCCATCCTCTTCAGATTCCGCACGCTGAAAAAGTCGTCGCTCAACCCCTGGTCGAATTTGACCTCTTTGAGTTCCAGCACGGTTCTGTGTTCATCTTTCATGCTGCGCATTTCCATGCGTTTGCCCACCCAGTACCCGTTGATTTCCTGGACGTCGTCCACGGTCAGGATTTTTTGGAGTCGCCCGGTGACACTGTAGAACTCGATTCGCCGATAGACATAATTCGTCTTGTCGGCGAGGAGCACCAGCTTGCCGTAACTGACTTCCGTACCTGGGCGGGGAATCAACTCCAGCACGTACTGGCCCGCTTTTTCCGGCAATATCCTGGCTGTGTAGTCTTTTGCGTACACGCTCTGCGACATGTCCTCGAAACTGAAGTCCGTGCCCATAAAGTCTTCATTCTTTACGGAAGATGCAATGCGTCGCACTTTTCGAAACGCGGGAAGGTAGAGGTACAAACGGTCTTCTGCCAGGCGCAGAAAACTGACACCCCGGACTTCCGAGGGATCCAGAAAGCGGACCATGCGTAATTCCGTGCCCTTCTGGTAGATTGCAATCTGTCGCTTCTTTCGTGCGCCATCCTTCGTGATAAGGGTCATTTCTTCCAGGGCCTTCATATCTTTAGCAGCGTTGTTCACAGCGTCGATCTTCGCGAGAACAGCATCGCCATCCTGTGCCGTAGCCGGAAGAATACTTGCATAGAGAATCATGATAACAGTAAGGTTGTGAATAATGTGATTTTTCATTTCTATGATCCGATATCTATTCAAATCAATCGTTTGGCTGTTGCGCGACAACCGGTGCGCCGGCGGCGGTTTGCAGGCCGCGAAGCTTGGCTTCCTTGAGGAATTTTGGTTGCAACCACAAGAAAAGAGCAGGGAGAACGGTCAGGGTAAAGACGGCGCTTGCCATGATGGTCAACGCGGTTAGGCCGCCGAAACGCCGGATGTGCTGGCCGCCCGCCGCCAGGAGCACGAGGAACCCGACACCCACGGCCAGGGCGTTCACGGTGATGGAAACGCCGGTCGTCCCTATGGTGCGTTGCAACGCTTCGAATTCATTTCCGTCAACACCCAGCTCCTCGCGGAAACGGGAAACGAAATGGATGTCCGTATCGATGCCCAGCCCGATGGCCACCGAAGCAATCATGGCCGTGAAGGAATCCAGACCGATACCCAGGTAGCCCATTACGGCAAAATTCAAAAGGATGGTGATCGTGATGGGAATGATGGACAACACGCCGCCAACGAAGGATCGATGGATGAACGACAAAAGGATGATGACAAACAACAGGCTGGTCAACAGCGTTTCGACCTGCGTCGGTGTGAGCTCCTCCTCCATGCGCTTCAGCACGGGGGCCAGGCCGGTCTGGCTCACCTGTACATCGAGCTCTCGTTCCAGGGCCTTGTCGCCTTCCGACAGGAGAGCCTTCGCCGCCGCCGCATCAACGAAGAGCAGGTTTTCGTTCGCTTGCCACAACGTTCCCTTGGCATCCCGTCGCAGGTTCGCGTTCCGGGCAACCCTACCGGGTAATTGTTCATACAGCATTGCAAGGGCGGGCGCGATGCGTGATTCACCCAGGGTCTGCCGCACGACTTGCACCAGGGATTCGGCCAGGAACCGCGCGTCGTCCGGGTGCAGGCCCGGTGCGTTCCGTGCTATGATCGCAGAGAACGTCTCCGTGGTAACAGGTTGCTTAGCATCCAGGCCACCACTTAGAGCGAGCCCGATGCGATTTACCGCCCCGGCAGGCAATTCCACTTCCGCTTCGGGGCCGCGCAGGTAACCGACGACAGCATTACGCACTTTCCGGCGCGATGCGCTATCGATGGCAGTAACCAGTGCGCGGTTCACTACCGCAAGCAGGTCGTTCTCTTCCAGATTTACATCGTATCTCTGCAGATCCCATCGCAGGTTGTTCAGTATCTGCCGCTTTTTCACGGACAGAAAATCGTCACGTTTTTCCGGCGAGATCCTGTTCAAGTCAACCACGGCGATTTTCGAGGGGAGCGTTGCCAGGAAAGCGTTGATGGTGTCCACAACGGTCACCAGGGATCCGGTATGCCAGGTGCTCAGTTTCGCTTGAAGCAGTCCTTCCCTGTCGTTGTTTTCCACCATTTGCTCCATCATGTCCTCGCCTTCGATGAGAAACCACAGGTTCGAAACGCCGCGACGGTTCTCCGGAACGATGTAGCGGTCATTCATCACGTCGTCCATTTCCGCGATGATGCCCGCGATTGACTGCGAGCCGCTGACAAGGGGAACCGCGTTCAGGCGGCGCTCGATCACGCGCATTTGTTTCAACGTGGCTGGATCCTTTATGTCGCCGGAGACGAGAATCTGAATGGGAAGGGAGCCGCCAAATTTCTTCCGCAGCAGCATTTCGGCATGATAGGGCGCGCTGTCTTTTTGCAGGCACAACGACCAGTCCACGTCCTTTTGTATTCGCGGAATGGCGAATACGAAGACTACGACCGCCACCCCTGCGCCGATCAGTATTGCCGCTTTCCTGCGGTAGACAAACGTGCTGAAGCCGAACAGGAAGCGCCCGGGTTTCGCGGCGCGTACCCTTCCGGGTTTCATTGTAACACCAAACGACAGCAGCGCCGGCAACAGCGTCAGGGTAATGACCAGTGCCAGCAAGACGCCCAGCGCCGCCAGCAATCCGAATTGCTTGATGACGGAAAAATCGGAAACCACCAGGGATGCAAATCCCACCATGGTAGTGATCGTCGTCAACACGATCGGTTTTCCCATGTCCTGGAAAACGAGGCGGGATGCTTCGCTCGCGTTCTCGCCGTTGCGCCTGCGCTCGAAATATCGCTTGAGAAGATGAATGCCGTCGGCGCTGCCCAGGGCCAACAGCAAAACCGGGATGATACCTGTAAGCAAGTCGAAGTTGTATCCGAAGACCCCCATCAATCCCACCAGCCAGATATCGCTGATTAACACCACCAACAATGGAAAGACGACACCCGCCCAGTGCCGGAAGCCGAGATACAGAATCAGTACGAGCACGAACACCATCAACGGCACCAGTACGTAGAGGTTGTTGGTGATGAGCAAGGTCATGTTGAAAATGAGAAAGGGCATGCCGCCGTAGTAAATGCGGGTTGCGGCGGGAAGTGTAGCGGGCGGCGCAACCGCGTCGGTAGCCGCCTTTATGCGCTGTGATATGATGAACCGGCTGATGGCATCCTTCCCCCCGCCGGCGAACCGCAGAATGATTGCAGTCGTTGCGCCGTCATCCGAAACCAGGTTGCCTTCGTAGCGGTCTTTCTGCATCACGTATGTCCGCAACGCCTGCATTTCCTCCGGTGTCCGGGGGATCCTGCCCCGGTCGAGCAGCTTGCCGACTTCGAAACCGAAACCGGTCTTTCGAAAATCCGTGACGTTGACCAGGCTCGTCACGTAAGCAATTCCTTCCACGTCCTGGTAGGCGGCGGTCAATTTTTTCACCAGCTCGAGGTTGTCTTTTGTAAAGATATCCTTGCCGGATATCAGTACGATGCCCACGGAACTCCCGCCAAAGATTTCGCCGATGCGGTTGTACTCCTGTACAAGCGGGTCATCCTGGCGCAGGTAGGTGGAGAAATCGGCGTTAAGCCCGACGTTCATTGCCTGCCACGCCAGAAAGAGCGTGATCAGGATGACGCCCCCGATAACGTACCAGCGTCGCCGAATGACGAAGTCAGCCAATTGCAGCATGAAAGCCGTT
>JAJRXL010000536.1 GCA_024276335.1 Bacteroidota bacterium | reverse complement strand
GGAGCGGCAGTCCCTGGGATGCGGACATCACGATGTACTACACGCGCGGCGAAGCTGCGGCGGGCGGCGTGTGGACGGACACGCAGGATTTCCGGCCGTACTTGATGGCGTTCCAGCAGGTGACGCCGGGCGGCGCATGGAGGGGTCTTGGCGGCACGTCCGACCTGGATTACCAGAGCGTGACGTTCAATGCGACGGATCAGACGCTGATGCAGAACCTGCCGGTGGCAATGGTTGTGCCGCTGGATTTCCTGGGGGAGGATATAAACAAGAAGGGATACACGGAAGGAACCCCGACGGAATTCGCGTTGGAGCAGAACTACCCGAACCCGTTCAACCCGAGCACGGACATCACGTACGCGCTTCCAGAGAAGGTAGAAGTACGCCTGGCAGTATATGACATGTACGGGCGCGAGGTTTCGGAGTTGGTGAACCGCACGCAGGACGCGGGCGTGTACACGGTGACGTTCACGGCCCGGGATATCCCGAGCGGGACGTACTACTACCGCTTGCAGGCGGGCGAGAAGGTGTTCACGCGGAAGATGAGCCTGATCAAGTAAAACGCCGACGATAGCGTTCGCGGATGCCTTTAACTCTGCGAACATGGGTATGAAGCCGGACCGGGATAGTTCTCCCGGTTCGGCTTTTAATATGAAGGATACACTGATTTTTGTATGTTGGATTGGTATTGATATTAACCGGAACGGGAGACCATACATGATAAGGTTCACTACTATTGCTGTCGTGTTTTTCTCACTTTGCATGTATCAGAGTTCGATTGCTCAATGGAAACTGGATGGTATGCGTGTATGCCAGGCGAACAGTGATCAGGATGATGTCGCTGTAGCGAATGATATGAATGGTGAAATGGTTGTCGCCTGGCGCGATGTTCGCAACGGCGAGGAAACCGTGTATCTTCAACGACTGGCGCGCAATGGCTTGTACATGCTGCCGGACAGCGGGGTAAAAGTTTGCGATGTCAATAGTCCCAAGTCCGAAATTCATTGTTACACCCTGTTCAATGGTGAAATCGTAATTTTCTGGGTGGACGAGAGGAACGGGAACAAGGATATTTTTGGTCAGCGCATTGATCAAAACGGCACGTTGATGTGGGGGCCGGTTGGCAAAAGTGTATGCTCCGCACCCGGCGACCAGCAACAGATATCGATGCTTGTTCTTGATCCATCGGCCATAGCCATCACGTGGACCGACAGTCGTAATCTCCTGGCCAGCGGCACTGATATTTTTGCCCAAGTGGTCAACGAAACTGGTGATCCTGTTTTTGCGGTTAATGGTGTACCGGTCTGTTTTGAAAAAGGCCATCAGGCCATGCCCGTCATCGCCGCAGGCAATCCGTCTGAATTCATAATTGCCTGGGCCGACCTGCGCAACGGCGGAATCAATTCCGATATATATTCCCAAAAATTCGATCCACAGGGCACCCCGCTCTGGAATATTCGGGGTAATCCCGTGTGTATTGATCCGGGCACTCAGCTCTTTCCACGCATCGTCTCATCCGGGCACGGCGGCACGATCATCACGTGGGAAGACAGCAGGAACAACAGAAGTGTATTCGGCCAACGATTGGATAACCAGGGGAACATGAAGTGGGCGGCAGGAGGAGTGCCGGTAGGAGGGAAAAACGGATTTCTTCGAAATCACCGGATGATTCCGGATATGCAGGGTGGGAGTATCGTTGTGTACGAGGACTGGAGCGGAACCGACGCGGATGTCTTTGCGCAAAAGGTCGATTCCACGGGAGCGTTGTTGTGGGGAAGCGGTAGGGGAAAACCTGTCGCTGCCGGAGGGGGCAACCAGACCAATCCCGTCGTCGTCGGCGACAGCCTGAAAGGCGCGATTGTCATCTGGACCGATACACGGGATAGTGCAAGCACCGCGGAGGACATCTATTGCCAGCGCTTGGATTCCACGGGGAAGCCTTTATGGACGGCGGGTGGTGTGCCCGTAGTGACGGCAAAGCGCTCCCAGCTCGATCACGCGGCGGTAGCAGATGGTTTCCATGGTGTAAGCATTGGCTGGACAGATATGCGCTCCGGAAAGCACGTTTATGTCCAGAAGGTAAAACCGAACGGCGAGCCCCTCCCCGTCGAGTTGGTGAGTTTTTCGGCTCGGGTTGTTAAAACGATGGTTTATCTCGATTGGATCACTGCCAGTGAGAGGGGGAATTTCGGCTTCACCGTTGAAAGAAAAAGGCCGCGTCAAGAATGGTCAACCGTCGGATTCCTCAGGGGAAAAGGAACGACGAACGTGCGTGCGCAATACACGCTTATCGACAAGGATGTCCCCGCGGGACAATGGATTTACCGGCTTCGACAGGTTGATACGGATGGAAAAGAGACTGTGCTCGGTGAACGAACCATAACCGTTGTCACCGCGCCGGGTCGAGTCGCGTTGCTCGGCGGCTATCCCAATCCCGTGGGCAGAGAACGAGAAAAGCTGACCGTAGCTTTTTCAGTGGGAACGGAAGACGCATCGCCCGTCAACCTTCGCGTGATCGATGTGCGGGGAAAAACAGTGGCCCTCCTGGCCGACGGCGTTTTCACGCACGGCGAACACTCCGTCACGTGGAAGGCGCGATCAATACAGCCGGGCGTGTATTTCATCTACTTGCGGTCGACGTCAGGATCCGCGGTGAGAAAGCTTTTCGTGCGACCATGACATCGATTTGTCCAAAGTTCTTTAGCTAAACAGGAAGGTAAAAAACAGCGCAAACACCCGCCGTGCTCAGCGGGTGTTTCGTGTTACGTC